>JAOZSV010000451.1 GCA_029939505.1 Thiotrichaceae bacterium
AAATCCTTTCTTATATACAATCCTTGTAGTTAGAGTTTGGCTTTAGAAAAAACTAACTCATCGAATAATAGTACAACGGATTGACGGAATAAACGGATTTTTCTTTAACTTGATGTTCAAGTTTTTTACCAAAGACAATAACTACAAGGATTATATATAAGATTCGAGGTTCAAGTTTTTCTTCAAAAAACTTGAACCTCGAATGGATTAGATCGTGGTTGTACTCTGTTTTAATCCTTTATTATATACAATCCTTGTAGTTAGTGGTTTGACTTTAGAAAAAACGTGATCATCAAGTTTAAGAAAAATCCGTTTATTCCGCTAATCCGCTGTACTAATATCAGTGGTACGAAATCACCCATAACCAGTGAGTAAAAACAAAATGAAACTAAAATGGCTTTTCCTATTATGTTGGTTCTCTGCACAGTTCGCATTTGCCGATACGGTCGCGCCGATACGTTCTATGCCGCCTAATCCTGTTGGGCATAACTGGAGTGTCAATTCAGTCGCCTTCTCCCCCGACGGTCGTTACGCGCTGTCTGGCAGTAGGGATAAAACGCTCAAGCTCTGGGAGGTAAACACAGGGGAGGAAATTCGCACCTTTGCGGGGCATACCGATTGGGTAAGTTCAGTCGCCTTCTCCCCCGACGGTCGTTACGCGCTGTCTGGCTCAGGAGATAAAACGCTCAAGCTCTGGGAGGTGAACTCTGGAGTAGAAATTCGCACCTTTGCGGGGGATACCGATGGTGTTTTGTCAGTCGCCTTCTCCCCCGACGGTCGTTACGCGCTCTCTGGAAGTAGGGATGATACGCTCAAGCTCTGGGAGGTGAACACAGGGGCGGAAATTCGCACCTTTGCGGGGCATACCAATGATGTCAATTCAGTCGCCTTCTCCCCCGACGGTCGTTACGCGCTCTCTGGAAGTAGGGATGATACGCTCAAGCTCTGGGAGGTGAACACAGGGGCGGAAATTCGCACCTTTGCGGGGCATACCAATGATGTCAATTCAGTCGCCTTCTCCCCCGACGGTCGTTACGCGCTCTCTGGAAGTAGGGATGATACGCTCAAGCTCTGGGAGGTGAACACGGGGGCGGAAATTCGCACCTTTGCGGGGCATACCCAAAGGGTAATGTCAGTCGCCTTCTCCCCCGACGGTCGTTACGCGCTGTCTGGCAGTATGGATAATACGCTCAAGCTCTGGGAGGTGAACTCGGGGGCGGAAATTCGCACCTTTGCGGGGCATACAGATTCGGTATATTCAGTTGCCTTCTCCCCCGACGGTCGTTACGCGCTGTCTGGCAGTAGGGATGATATGCTAAAGCTCTGGGAGGTGAACTCTGGGGCGGAAATTCGTACCTTTGCGGGGCATACCCATTATGTTTGGTCAGTCGCCTTCTCCCCTGACGGTCGTTATGCGCTGTCTGGTAGTTTGGATAATACGCTCAAGCTCTGGGAGGTGAACTCTGGGGCGGAAATTCGCACTTTAGGCTATCCTCACAATATTAATTCTATTGCCATTTCCCCAGACGGTCGTTACGCGCTGTCTGGCTCTTCTGATGATACGCTCAAGCTCTGGGAGGTGAACTCTGGGGCGGAAATTCGCACCTTTGCGGGGCATACCTTTGGTGTCAATTCAGTCGCCTTCTCCCCCGACGGTCGTTACGCGCTGTCTGGCAGTTGGGATAATA
>JAOZSV010000287.1 GCA_029939505.1 Thiotrichaceae bacterium
TTTTTTTTTAAAATCGGATTTCTAAGCGGCGATGTTTAAGAAATAACAAAGAAGTTTTTATTCTGAAACAATAAGAGTTGGAAATTCAACAAGAAAAGTCGCTCCCTTTCCCAATTCGCTCTCACACCAAACTGAACCATCCATTGATTCCACTAATTTTTTAACAATAAACAAACCTAAACCTGTCGAATGTTCATCGCCTGTTGGTTTCGTGGTTAAACGGGTAAATTTACCAAATAATTTTTGCTGATCGGATTGACTTAAACCAGCGCCCTCATCTTGCACTTCACAACGTATCACATTTTTATTTTTACTGAGACGAAGGCGAATATTTTTACCGATAGGCGAGTATTTAACCGCATTAGAAATAAGGTTATCCAACACTTGATGAACCGTGTTTTTATCAATAAAAGCGATAAACTCTTCTGATGTCTCAAAAGTCGTTTGGAAACGAATATTTTTTGCAGTGGCTCGAACAGTATAATCTTCAACCAATTTTTGTACGATTGGCAACAGATTAACCTTTTCTAGTGAGAGATTCATTTTGCCCGATTCAATTGCGTTCACATCCAGCAAATTAGTAATTAAATCAAACATTTTTTTTGAGCTTTTTTGAATCAATCCAGTCACTTCAATCACTTCTTCTTCAGGCATCTCAGTAAAATCTTCTTGAAGCATTTCAGCAAATCCTTTAATGGCAGAAAGCGGATTTTTGAGATCATGGGCGGCAATGCCTAAAAATTCATTTTTATCCTGATTAAGCTGAACTAATACTTTATTTTTCTCATGTAATTCACGAGTGCGTTCAGCCACTTTTTCTTCTAACTTCGTATAAAAATACGCATTTTCAATAGAAATCGCGATTTGTGCTGAGAGTAAATCCAACACTTTCAAATGATTCTGTGTAAAAGCCCCAGTGGTTAAATTGTTTTCTAAATACAGGATGCTAGTCAGTTTGTTGTTCTTGATAAACGGCATACATAACACCGATTTTTGGCGGTGTTTCATGATATAAGGATCGCGGATAAAATGACCTTTTTTTGTCGCATCTTGTAAAACGAGACTTTCTTGAGTGCGAGCAACATAATAAATGATGTTTTCTGGTAAAAGTTGACTTTTTCCAAGTAAAATGGATTGCAATACTTTTATATCACTCCCGCCCACATAACCTTCTGCTTCAATTAACCATTCATCTTGTTGAGGTAGGAGTAAAAAGCCCTTTTCCGCGCCCGCATTTTCAATGAGAATGTACATCATTTTTTCTAACAGTTGGCTCAACACAATTTCCCCCGACAGGGCATGAGATGCTTTTATCACACTGCTTAAATCCAAATAATCAGAATAATTTTGTATGGAACTTGAAACCATTTTCGTTGTTGAAATGGTGGATTGAAGACAATGTGCGCTTTTTCTGGATAATAATTGCGGATGTTTTTCTTTGATATCCTCAATTTTGCGTATTGCCCCCCATTGTTGATAGCCATAATACGCTTCCTGCATATAGATTTTGGCGATCTTCTCTTTACCCTGACTTAACCAGAATTTAGCCGCCAGTTCATTGCCCAAGGCTTCATTTTGAATAAATTCATTTTCTTTGGCAGAAGCAATCGCTTTATCGTATAAATCCATCGCTTGTAACGTGTTATCAAAAATGCGTGCTTTCTCCGCTTGAAGTAAAAGCAATTTGTGCAGAAAATTTTCAGGGCAATTATCCGCCCATTTTTTCATCTGCTTGATATTTTTATTCAATTCAAGCAAATATTTTTCTTGCTTTTTTTCAGACGCTTCTGAATAAAATGCGAACAAAACGAGTGAATAATAAAAATTATGTTCTGCAACCGGAATAAGCCCTAAAATAAAGGGTAATTTTTCTTGTGCTTTTAGCGCGTTTTCAAGTGCTTCAACGGGTTGTTCATATAAATAAAGCACTTGGAGTTTGAGTATCTGATACAAACATAAACTCATAACGCTATGATTTTCTTGACAATAATCTATATATTCTCTTTCATTGACTGTTTCAGTATGAAAATCAGATTTATCTTTTGTGTTGGCAGTCAAATTCAAAACGATGAGTCGAATCCCTGTAATACAGTCAATAATGGGCTTATTTTTCGTCTTTTGTGCAAACCCTAAATTTTTTTCTGTTTCCTCCAAAATCGCGTTTAAGTTTCTGTTCTCAAAGAGTTGGTTTAGTAGTCTAAAACCAAGAATAATGCCCGCAAAAAAGATTTCTCCAGAGGCGATGCCTGCCTGATAACCCTCATCATTAATCGCATTGTGCCATTTAATATGTTTAACCCAATGCTGTACGGCATTACCCAAAGTATGATGGGCTTGACATTTGAATACCATATTGTTAAAACGTTCACTCAGTTTAACACCCAATAAAGCAAATTCGTAAGCTGGCTGATAATCCCCCAATAAGGAACCGAGCACCAGTCCGTAAGAACCATAAGCCTTTGATGATTCGGCAATTGGACCATACTTTAAACTGAGATTAACCATTTTAAGAATAATCACCGCATAGAGTTCAAAGTTGCTTAGATAAGCAGAAGTGGCTATACTAACCAACAATTTGACTGCAATCCGTTTTTCAGGATTTCTCATTTCTGGCTCTTTAATCAGTGAAGCAATCGCTTTATCCCCTAAATTTCGTTTCGCTTCTGCCACTTCAAGTTGAAGAACCGTTTGTAAATTATATTCAGGCAGTTCAATTCCTAATAAAGCAAGTGCTTGTTTCCCAGTTTGAATTGCCTTCACGGGATGTCCTTGCATCGTTGATTGCACAACCAATAATTGATATAACTCGGCTTTTTTAATCGCGGTATTCGCCTGTTTTATCGTTATTCTGATCAATTCTTCGGATTGTTCAAAATGGGTATTTAAAAATTCGACTTCCCCCTTTTCCTTGTACAGATTAAAAGTCAAATCATAGTTTGTTGTCCAACTATTGTCATTTAAACAGAGCATTCCCGCATTCAAATATTGCAGCGCGGCAGCATAAGCAGTTGCTTCTTTTGCCTTTCTGCCCGTTTCTAAATTTAATTGCGCCAATTCAATCTTTTCTTGCTCATTGGTTATCAATGTCTGCCCAATATTGAGATGATCAACGATATCAAATTGGATTCGTTTTTCGGAATTTGTTAATAACAAACGTCCAATTTTCAGATGCACCGCTTTTTTATTTTTATCAGCAATCAGTGCGTAAGCCGCTTCTTGTACGCGATCATGTAAAAATTGTAAATGATGAATCGTTAATGGTGAATTGTTAATGGTTTCGAGGCTAAAGTTTTTCTTTAAAAAAACTTTAGCCTCGAATGGTGAATTGTTCTTTCCGTTCATTTCTGGTTTGGAAGTCGGCAATATTAAGCCTTCTGTCACAACTGGTTTTAAATCATGGAAAGTGTCTTGAACCGATTTTTCATAAATGAGAGACAGGATTTCCAAATCAAAATGATTGCCGATACAGGCGGCTAAACGTATGGCTTGTTGGGCGGATTCGGGCAATTTTTTCAATTTGCTAATCATCAAATCTACTACATTATCGGTAATGCCTACCGCTTCAATTTTGGCGATATTCCATTGCCAACCCTCATTTTTTTTTCCGAATTCTCCCTCTAAATCTTCCCCTAAATTTTCCTCCAATTCCTCTTTTTTAAAAGGGGAAATAGGGGAAATAAAGGTTAATAAATTTTCTTCATACAAAGTGTGGAGAAATTGATTGACAAAAAATGGATTGCCTCCCGTTTTACGCATCACCAATTCTGTCAACGAAGCCACAGATTTTTTGCGTAAACTATCAGCGATCAATAAATTAATATGTTCATAAGCTAAGGGCTTTAAAGTGATTTGGTTAATAACGACATTTTCTTTGCGAAGACTATCAACTGTCATCATTAAGGGATGGGTAGGATCAATATTCCGATAAGCTCCAATTAAAAATAGGGCACGTATTTCGCTATTCGTCATCACCATTTCTAATAATTTCAATGTAGCCAAATCAACCCATTGCAAATCATCTAAAAAAATGACGAGCGGATGCTCTGGTTGGCAAAATGCCCGCATAAAATTCTGAAAAACAAAATTAAAACGGTTTTTAGATTCAGTGATCCCCAATAAAGGTACAGTCGGCTGTTTTCCGATAATCAATTCGATTTCAGGAATGACATCAATAATGATTTGTCCATTTGTGCCAAGGGCTTTTAAAACTTTGTCTTGAAATGCGTACAAAGTTTCCTTACTTTCAGTCAACAGTTGTTGTACTAAATCCCCAAAAACGTTTATAAGAGCAGTGTAAGGCTTATGACGCTGAAATTGATCAAATTTACCTGAAATGAAAAATCCCCGTTTTTTAGTCAGTAACTTATCAATTTCTTTCACCAATAGTGATTTTCCAGTGCCAGAGGAACCCGTAATGAGCATCATTTCTGTTTTAGAAACGCCGTTTGTTGGAGAAATTTGGTGATCAGAATCGGCTGCAACACGTTCAAAGGCGGCGAGTAAAGTTTCTATTTCCTGTTCGCGCCCATAGCATTTTTGGGAAATTTGAAAACGTTCAGAAAAGTCTTTTTGAGCTAAAGTAAAGAAGGAAATTTTCCCTTGTTTTGCCAGTTGACGTTTGCACTCCTCCAAATCAGCTTTGATACCCCACGCACTTTGATAACGCTCTTCCGCTGTTTTTTCTAATAATTTCATGATGAGATTAGAAAGCGTGCGAGGGATATCAGGATTGACTTGCGTGGGGGGTAATGGTTGTTTAGCGATATGGCAATGGACTAATTCCATTGGATCCGTCGTTTCAAAAGGGAGAATTCCAGTAAATAATTCATAAAAAGTCGCCCCTAACGAATAAAAATCGGTACGATAATCTAAAGCGCGATTCATCCGCCCTGTTTGCTCAGGAGACATATAGACTAAAGTACCCTCTAACACATTGGGATTTTTTAAGGTTAAATGTTGCCGCGACAATTGAGTCGAAATCCCAAAGTCAATCATTTTCAATACTTTAGTCGTCGGATTAAATATCACATTGGCGGGATTAATATCCTTATGGATAATGTGTCTTTTGTGAATTTCTCCCAAAATCTCTGTGATGCGGATGGCAATGGTGAGTAATTCATCCAAATTAAATTGGCGTTTCGTCAACCAATATTTTAAAGATTCGCCCCCAAAATCTTCTAAATCAATCACCAGTGTATTTTGATGCGCTTCCAAACGATAGACATTGATAACGCCATTTAAATCGGCTAGATGTTTTGTGATTTCATATTCTTGACGATAGCGCGTTAACTCTTCTGGCGACGGGTAATCTTCTTTGAGCATTTTGAGGATAATTGGTTTATTATCCTCCTTTCTAGTGGTACGATAAACGATTGAGTGATCACTTTCGTAAATTTGTTTCATAATGGTTTAGTACAACAGATTTGCGGAATAAACGGATAATGAGTACAACGGATTTGCGGAATTAACAGATAATGAGTATAACGGATTTGTGAAATCAACGGAAATGAGTACAACGGATTTGTGAAATCAACGGATAATGAGTA
>JAOZSV010000452.1 GCA_029939505.1 Thiotrichaceae bacterium
TTTCCCAATCTGTCGTTTTCACATCCTGCTCTTCTAACCAAGCATATTTACCCTCACGCTTTCCCCATAATTCGGCATGAAATATCTTAGCAGGTTTTTTACTCTTTTTACCGAATTTGACAAAAATGCTAATCGCCACGCCCTGCTGAATATCAAACACGTTTTTATCAACACCTCCGTCTGGAGATTTCTCTTTCTTTTTAGCATTACCATGTAAATCAAGCACATAGATTTCATCGAAATCCTGCATCAACGCTTGACGCATTCCACGAAAAGTCGGATTATCTAAATAGCCATGATTAGTGATAAATCCTAAAATCCCATAACCAGTGGTATCAATTCGCCATTGGGCAAAACGGATAAACTTCACATAATCATCATTGAGCCATTTAGGATTTCTTTCATTTAATGGTTTACCATCCACTTGAAAATAATTAGCGGTTTTTTCTCCAAGATGACGCTCATCAACCCCCTTGAGTAAATTATTTATCCATTCGCCAACATTAGCCGAATGCCCAGAATAAGGCGGATTCCCGATAATCACCATCACTGGCGAGTCTTGTTTAATTTCACTTGCTGCTTTTCCTTCATTTAGTAACCATTCTGTAAACGGTAAAGACTGTATTCCCCCTTTTTCATAAGCATCTTCTAAGGTATTGGTTAAAAAAATCCGCAACCGCTCATCCGAATCAAACTCATACCCCATTTCCTGTAACTGCAAACCCAGTTTCATGTGGGCGACGGTATAAGGAGCCATCAATAATTCAAAGCCATGCACACGCGGCAACAAATGCTCACTGACATAAGTTGACCACATTCCCTTATTTTTCAAAAACTTAGAGAAAATCTGATTAAACACCGCATATAAAAAAGTTCCCGTTCCCACAGCGGGATCCAAAATCTGCACCTTATGCAAACCCGACTCTAAACGGCTACTATCGGCTAAACCATCACGCAACTTAAACTGCTGTTTCAATAACAAATCCACCGAGCGCACAATATACGACACCACTGGCTCTGGCGTATAATAAACCCCGCGCATTTCCCGCATATTGGGATCATAATGCTTCAAAAACGTCTCATAAAAATGTACCACGGGATCTTCTTGGCGAGTTCGCTTGCCAAAATCGGCTAAAATCGCGGCAATATCAGCATGATTTAATATCGCCACTAAATGCTCAACCGCCCAGATTAAACGCTCATCTAATTCCACTCCAACAATTTGACTGAACAAATTCCGCAAAAACGGATTCGTCTTAGGAACATAATGCCCTGCATGAATCCGCGAAAATGGCTGCCCTAACGGTGCGCTGCACTTCGCCGCAAATAAACCATAGCACACCGTTTGAGCGTACATGTCCGCAAATTCGGCCACCGTCAAGCTATCCATTAACACCTTGCGAAAACTGTCAAACTGATGATGCAACGCGCCAGTTTTTTCTTGCTGATAAGCCTTAATAATTGAGTCATTAATCAAACGCGCCATCTTCGCCATTCTTTCAGCTAACTCTTCTGGATTGCCTATCGTGATGACTTGAGTATGAACAAAAGTCTCCAGCAATTGCTCAAAAGCCGCAAACGCCGCCGGCAACGGTTTTAAAGTCCCGGCTTTATTGATTTCTGCCAATCGCACCGTCATTTGGGGTTGATACTTGCCTTCTATAAACCAACGAAACTCTAAATAATC
>JAOZSV010000453.1 GCA_029939505.1 Thiotrichaceae bacterium
CCGTCATTTGGGGTTGATACTTGCCTTCTATAAACCAACGAAACTCTAAATAATCAGTGAAAATAAAATTATGCAACGAGTCTAAATAACGTTCCAGTTGATCTGTTTTTAACGCATTATCTAAAGAGATGCCAATATCCTTCGCTTCGATATAACCTAATGGCGCGTTATCGGCTTTTGGATCAAGTATTACTAAATCCGGCGAACCACATTCAATACGTTTTGGCTCATTAACGACATTAATGGTTGATTGCAAAGAAATGAGCAAATTTTGCAAAGCCGCACGGTGACTATGTTCTTGGGCAATACCTGTATTGATATTGGTTTGAATTTGGATCAGATATTGATTGATTGGATTATTCATACGTTTAAAACTTGTTAATTGGTTGACTCAGTTAGAAATCCGATTTTTTTCAAAGGATTTCTTTTTCAGTTTGATTCAGGATAAGGGAAATTCAGGAAGAGTTTCATCAATTTTCTCCATTAAATCAATGGTTTGTTCCAAGGCTGCGAGAATATAGAGATAATGGTTACAATCATCGTAGCTCAGTTTTCTGCCCTTTCTGTCTTTGAGCCATTTGTGGCAAACTTTGTAGCCGCCGATGTGGAATTGCCAAACGTTTTCTTTGACGTGATCAAAGTATTGCGTTTTGTTGATATAGACTTTTTCGTCTTGGTAAGTGATTTTATCAACAAGGTTATTGCCTTCGATTGGATATCCGCTATCGCTATCAATATCGGCTTCCATCAAGTGAATGGTAACCAGTTGTTTTCCTAATTCGGCGAGTTGTTGAAATAGGGTTTTATCACTGGTTAGGGGTAAACGCGGAAAGTCGATTTTGAGAAATTCGGCATAGCGTTGGCGATAGCTAGGCGCATGGAAAATGGCGTACATATAGTGGAAAATGTCAGTAGCGCTGACAGTCGTTTCAAAGTTGCCTTGCCCTTCTTCTATAAATTGGATGGTTAAACGATTTTCTACGTCTTTAATAAATTTATCAGAAAAGTTCGGTTTTCGAGCTGGTTTGGGTTTGTTACTACCGTTGCCATTACCATTAATAAATTCATCAGTTTTGGTGGGGTACTGATAGAGGGGAAAAACCTGAACACCGCCTCGTCTAAAGATATTCGCATCAATGATTTCGTATGAAACAGCTATTAAAAACCATATTGGTTCATAAACTGCAATTCCTTGTCTTCCTAACCCTAAACACAGGTTATCCTTATTTAAAACATGATTTTGCAAATCACGTCTGGGATAATCCATGGCAATTTCACTAAAATAACAATAACGCTGATCAAAAGGACGATAGAGACAAGAAACAATCTTCTCTCTCCAATTGTCACGATCTTGCAAAATTTGACGTGCTTGATTCAAGTTCCAATCACGATTATCCTTTAAACCATACTTGTTGGCAAATTGATAATCAGAAATTGCTGGTTCACGCATTTCTAAAATACGTTTTTCAATGGTTTGTTTTTCAAAAGCAATCGCAAAATCGTCACGATGTGTCTGAAAACCTAACACATTAACTGGCATCATCTCTGTCACTTTCCAATACGGCTCATATTCCTCTCGCAAAGTGACCTCTTGAGGGACAAACAAATAAAACGGCGAGGAAGGTTTTAACGTTTCCCAATCTGTCGTTTTCACATCCTGCTCTTCTAACCAAGCATATTTACCCTC
>JAOZSV010000288.1 GCA_029939505.1 Thiotrichaceae bacterium
TATCTGCTGATGAACTCAAAAAACCATTGGAAATTGGGGGGCCTTTACTGAGAGAGTTGGGGTATTTATAATGCCAATATTCGCAAACGGGGTTGGTAATCCTCGTTAAACCACTGTTGTCTGGCGGCTTTTATAATTCCTTCTTCCATTTCTTCCAAAGATTTCGCTTTGCCTTCATATTTGACACATCCTAAACCCTCTTCTAAACAAGTTATTGGAAAAGGCTTGGGAATAATTGTTGGTTTAACGGAACCACGTTTGATAGAAACGGGTTGATAATTTGTTGGGAATTGATTCTTAACATGAATAAAAAAGTGATAAGCTAATTCTAATTTTGATAAGAATTCTTGATCTTGTAATAATGCTAATTTTTTTCCCAAGTGATTGATTTTTATTTGCATTTCAAGGTATTCGTGTTTCGGGATGGTTATCGTTTCCATTTTTTATCCTGTTGTCAAATTGAAGAACGAGATAATTTTTCACCACTGATAAGTACAGCGAATTGGCGAAATAAACGGATTTTTCAAATCCATAATCCGTTTATTCCGTTAATCCGCTGTACTCTCCTGTCGTCAATCCGTTTATTCCGTTAATCCGCTGTACTCAATTTTAAGCAAAAAAAAAGGGTGGTTATAAAACCACCCTTTTTTCAGAACATCAATCTGTATCATTTACAGATCACATCATCCCATTACTGAGTACAAGACGCGCCACTGGCACCCGTACTCATGTTAGTCAGAAGATTAGGATCGTTAGCATAACGCAGTAACGACATTATTTCTATTTTAGGCAATGTGGATGATATCTCTAATCTAGCACGACCATCCCATGTAATATCACCAAATAGCACGGCCAGATGGTCAGAAGTCATGCGTATTGTATGACCGGGCTGTAAATATTTGTCTGATAATGGGAATCCCCCCCCCAAGTCACTGGTCATATCAAACTCGAGTGGCCCTCCCAAGACTGAGCCGTCCATTCCATACAAGGTCATAATGAACTTCGCTTCCTTACTGGATTCATTGGTAATACGGAGATTCAATTGATCCTGCGCGCCAATAGGAGGTACGTTAAAGACATTACACACCATACCGTTTCTGGTAATGAGCATGCACTCGGATTCAATTGGACCGAAATCCACTATCGCCCAATCATCAGTGTCGGCGTTGCCCTGCTTAAAATCTATCGTCAGACTGGCCATTGGTGAATCTTCTACGACATTGATTTTTTTTATGCCGTCCACCATCATAATGATTGGCATGTCATTATCGTGAGAATCGTGAAACGCCGCAAATTCTTCGTTTTTGAATTTCCACGTCGCATCAAAAGTATCAGTGTCTATTGTGGAGGTTGCTACGTCGTCGTCACTCGCATCAAAATCTAGGTCAGCGTCATCACCATGAGCATTAATGTACACCGCATTTGACCCCATTGATGCTCCAAACTGAGCCCCCGTTATTTTTAGCGTTGTCTTGTCTTCGTCGAACTCCAAATCACCGCCACCACCAACACCATCAGTTTCATCAAACTTAAACTCTGCTATACCACTACATTGTGCGATATACTCATCATTATCGCCGGTGGTGGTGCTGACATTGAGGTAACAGATCGAAGCACTGCCTTTATTATCCTTCAGGTAGGCAGGCTTTATTCCGTTATCGGCAAATTTCTTGTTCTCATTAGTGATGTCAATCTGGACTTTGCCGGCTGCTTGTGCTTTGAGTTTAATATCGGAAAGTCCATCCTTTGCTCTCGCAATGACGACGCTGTCATCAAAGCTACCTGTCACTTCTGCCTTCATTGTGACTTGATCACCCTCTGTCGCCAATTGTGCGTCTTTCAGATGATAGCTCAGCATGAATTGATCACCTACTGCCACTCTATTGGGATCGGCAGTGGCAATATTGAATTCAACAGTCGATTTCTTATCGCCAGTACCAACGACTACTGTTGGGGAAAGAGCAGTCAGAACAGTACTCGCAGATGAGATATCCAGTATAGGAACGCCCGAAAATTTCGCCCCCGTTAAAGTAAATTTAACTAACGTATTATCATTAATATTTTCACCATCTATGACGAATAGAACCGCTGCTGATACTGGTGTCGTTACATCGCATGGCAGTATTGGTAAATCCTTGTCATCCGGCTTCTGCATGATTTCTGTGGGATAGATTATGCCCTTATTTGGGACATTCGCTAACTTTAGCGGTGTGTCGCCGAAATCTGTCGATTCAGGTACACAGGAACCAATCCCCTTTTCATCGTCGGCGGGGAGGGTGGTACAGACAGTCACTTTGTTGGCAACCGTTTTTGCAGATGGCATGGCATCCAAATCATCATTCACATTATAAAGCCCACCATAAGCAGAACCCACCGGCAGGCAAAGTGCCGCCGCAATGGCAACACCTAAAACGTTGTTGTTACGTTTATTACGCATCATTTTTACTCCTCTCAAGTTGTTATTGGCAAGCATTACCAGAAGCGCCCCCACTCATGTTCAATAGGGGATACCCAGAACCAGCAGCACTTATACCGTTCCTACGAAGTAAGAGAAAGACTTCCATCTTCCCGGCGGGAATGGTGCTGGCCATGCTTAAAACACCCCTATTTGTCCAATTAGCCATTCCGTTTGCGTCTGCAAAATTCTCAATGTCCTCACTACTCAAGCGCACCGTAGCCTGTGCTGAAATTGTCGTCATCTCCACACCAGAGAATACGACTTCATTCTGCATATTACGCAGAGTCCCAATCACGATTCCTTCTTGATTGGACATATTAGTTATACGGAGATTACTTTCATCATTCATTTTTACATTCGTCACAACATATACGCTACAGAATGCCCCATTACGCTTTATATGGCCCAAATTACCGGTGACACTGACATTCAGATTATCATGTCTGGCATTAAAGAACAATTTTGCGGAATCGTCATTTTCGTCAATGACACTGGTGTTAGAATCAGGCAGTTTAATGCAGAAATGAGTCGGGTTATTGAGAACAAAGGGATCCCAGACGGCTTCTGCATCGTCAAGTGACAATGTCGCTTTTTGTATATCAGTGTCTGCGCTCTTGCACTCTTTACTGTCGTTGTCAATAAACACTGTCGCGCCTTCTGGTAAAGAAGGCAAGTTTGTGATTCTCGCAGATTTACTGCCTAAGTTATCCACCCAAGTAGTGGTGGAATCCATGACCATACCTGTCGGGGTAGCACTTTTATTGTACTTTAAACTCCCAAGATACGCAAGACCCGTATTATCGACAGAACCAGGCGTAAAGGCTGTCGCCATGGCTTTAATATCAATTTCCGATATTTCAGTCGCAGGGTTCGGCGAAATTTCACTGTCTGAATAACCGGCCACCGTTTTTGCCAGTATTATCGTCTGCGAGTCATTAATTCCTGCTTGCGCGGAAGTGATCTCAATAGTGAGTTCAGCTTGTTGACCTGATACGGCATAATCTTTCTCAACCACTTCTATCTGGAATTCCTTTAACAGGAGATAATTGGCATCAGCATCTGCAAGAATTTCTGTATCACCCGCAGAAACCGTTTGAGAAAAAGAGGTAATTGGATCTGGAAGAGAACCAGATGATGATATCTGAACGTCATGCTCCCCACCAGCAGCAGTATAAACAACCAGCTGTGGCAACTTATTATCTATAAACTGAGCATTCTTCAACGTGAACTTAACCGTGAAGTCTTTGATGATTGTGAGAGTCGTCTGCCCAAATTTATACGCCACTGCGAAGCACACTTCAGCATCAGCTGGATCAAGTGCAGCAGCAGTATCAACACCAGTACAAGTAGCAGCCTTAGGAAGTGTTGCAAACCCCTCAGGAGGTGTTTTCGCTGTCGGATCAAACAGCTCGTAAGCTATACCTGCATCAATGTTGCCACGGGCTATGACGCCGTCATCGTTGATGGCGGTAGTGGGGGCTATCGCCGTAAACGTAGCGGCTTGCGCCATTCCGCCCCCAATTGACAGAGCAGCTACAACAGCCGCAGCCAATATTTTATTGTGAGTCATTATAGAACTCCTCTTTAAAAGTGAGTGATTATTCATGTTCATATTGTTATTAACAGATTAACTGAACATGTACCTAAGATAGCAATTCTATTGATAACTATATCCAGACTAAATGAAGTCTGTCTGAAATAACGATGAATAAGGGAGCTATCTTCCCATTATCTCCTCGCCTAATGGAAGCTTGGAGTTACTTTTGGCTTGAACCCATTATTTTTTAACGTGGAAGGCTTTTCGAGGTTAAAGTTTTTTTGAAGAAAAAACTTTAACCTCGAAACCACTTTCAAGCTAACCCTTATGATACTTGACATTTTTCTAAATGTAAAGTTTTTAAGTCAAAAGTAAAATAAATGTTTTCGAGGTTCAAGAACCTCGAAAGTTATCAATAGTTTTGTGTACTATATTCAAAATAAACCTTTTTTGAAATATTGTCAAACTTTTTTTCAATTTAGGCTTTTTGAAAGACTGAAATTTAATCACTGTAGATTGTCTTCTACTTTTGTGATTTTTTGGTTCTTATTGAAAATAGTAGGTGATATTATCAGTATAATAAATGATGAGCGATGAATGGTTGATTTTATCAGACGAACGGTAAGTTAATTGTTAATTAATTAATTATTATGTTGTTGTCAGTAGTACAGCGGATTGGCAGAATAAACGGATTTTTTCAACCATTGTTCGCCTACTCCAAGAAATCCGATTTTTGAAAAAATCGGATTTCTAAACCTGATGATTGAAAACGCTAACTACAAGGATTGTATATAAGAAGGGATTAAAAACTTTCATCACCTCGATCCAATCCTTTCTTATATACAATCCCTGTAGTTATTGTCTTTGGTAAAAAACCTTATGATTGAGTTTGAGTGATTCGCCCTATTCTAAGAAATCCGATTTTTTTGAAAAATCGGATTTCTAAACCTGATGATTGAAAACGCTAACTACAAGGATTGTATATAAGAAGGGATTAAAAACTTTCATCACCTCGATCCAATCCTTTCTTATATACAATCCCTGTAGTTATTGTCTTTGGTAAAAAACCTTATGATTGAGTTTTAGTAATTCGCCCTATTCTAAGAAATCCGATTTTTTTGAAAAATCGGATTTCTAAACCTGATGATTAAAAACGCTAACTACAAGGATTGTATATAAGAAGGGATTAAAAACTTTCATCACCTCGATCCAATCCTTTCTTATATACAATCCCTGTAGTTATTGTCTTTGGTAAAAAACCTTATGATTGAGTTTGAGTGATTCGCCCTATTCTAAGAAATCCGATTTTTTTCAAAAATCGGATTTCTAAACCTGATGATTGAAAACGCTAACTACAAGGATTGTATATAAGAAGGGATTAAAAACTTTCATCACCTCGATCCAATCCTTTCTTATATACAATCCCTGTAGTTATTGTCTTTGGTAAAAAACCTGATGATTGAGTTTGAGTGATTCGCCCTATTCTAAGAAATCCGATTTTTGAAAAAATCGGATTTCTAAACCTTAAAAACTTTATT
>JAOZSV010000096.1:0-6138 GCA_029939505.1 Thiotrichaceae bacterium
ACCTCGTTTCGCCGCTTCTTAAACAACTTGGAAACATAATGCGTAACATCAGTTAGGAGTTAAAATGGAAAAAGACAAACAAGCAAAACTCGCTTCAAAAGGCTGGAAAATTGGTACGGTTAATGAATTTTTAGAATTAACACCCGCCGAAGCAACCTATATCGAATTAAGACTCGCACTCAGTGAAAATCTTAAACAACGTCGAACACAACTCACATCAAGCCACACCCAACTCAACGCCAATTTTTCCCAAATAGAAAAATTAGAAACAGGAGAAGTCACACTTGATTTTTTAATACGATCACTACTAACGCTTGGCACAACCGTTAAAGAATTAGCTGAGATTATGCTTCACTCTCAAGATTTTGCGGGTAATCCTACTGTCTGAATCAGGATTAGTACAACGGATTAGGGAAATAAACGGATGGATTGTGAATTGAACTCTCATCCGCTAATTCAATTTAAGTCTTTGATTAGATTAATTATTCTAAAAGATCAAACGCGCATCAATCCGTTTAATTCCCTAATCCGTTGTACTTATATTCGCTTAAATCTCAAACACTTCCAAATCTAAAGGATTCGAGGTTTTAGTTTTTCTTCAAAAAACTAAAACCTCGAATGGACTCCAAGTTCATTAGCCATTAAATTGAGTGGGAATTTGGAAATTAATACAAATCGGAATCTGCCATCGTATAACTAAAATGGGCATCTGTCCATTGCAAATCCAATTCGGGATGAAAAATTCTGAAAACAGGCGTAATCATCTCTGGGCGAGGATGGGGCTTAAAACCGAGTTTTTGCAAACGTTCTTTTTCTGGATACGCCGTAGAAAACCAGGTTTCTAGCATTTTGACACCGCGCCAGCGCAAAATATCAACCACTTGCTGCCAACAGGATTGCGCTAATTCTGGCGTTTCAGGAAAAAAAAAATCGACTAATTGTGCGACAGGCTTATTAGGCGTAATCACAACATAGCCCTGCACGTCGGGCGATAAAAAGGCGGAAAAAGCCCATATCCAATACTTTTTATGTGGAATATCAATAAATCGCCAATTCAGAAAACGAGCGGAGCGACTAATGACAAATGAATATTGCCCCGCCCTTTTTTCCCAAAGTTTGTCATAAGTCGTACCGAATTTTTCAGGTGTTTGGATCAATCCAATGGGATTATGTTGTGAAAGTTGAAGAGGTATCGTATCGTATAGTGATAGTAATGCCAATTGCTAAAAGGTTGATATTTCATCAACAACTTGCCGAGACGAAGTGGGCGTTTGGATGGAAAACCAAATAATAAA
This sequence comes from Thiotrichaceae bacterium, assembly GCA_029939505.1. Lineage (GTDB taxonomy): Bacteria > Pseudomonadota > Gammaproteobacteria > Beggiatoales > Beggiatoaceae > QNES01. Next base: position 1,296 of record JAOZSV010000096.1, read on the forward strand.
ACCAGTTTATCCTGCCCTGTCCATTTCTCTAAAAAAGCCATAAAGTTTTGTACAAACACTCCCCTACGCCCTGCCGTAAAAGCGCGATAGCGTGGCGTACTAAAAACATCACGAATAAAACCCACTGAAGTCGTTCGCCCGGCACAAATCGCCTGATGCACAGTACAGGCATAATGCGCCGCCAAATCACCATTATCTGCCCAAGTCAACATGATACGCGCCCCATCTGGATTATGGGTATAAATCCAATGCCAAGTCTCATCGGTACGATAACTGGGAAAAACTTGTGCAAAGCGGGTTTGAATAGCACTTTCATCTCCTGGTTGATAAGGGCGGATAGTAAAAGTGGGTTGATGAGGTGATTCCGTTACACCGGATTGCGCTTTCTCTGATGACGTGCTTTTAACAAAGTGTAATAAACGGTAGCCATAACGCCCATCACCATATCTTTCTTGATATCGACGCAAAGCGATTAATAAATCATCTAATGCTGTTTGAGTTAATTCCAAATCGGCAAGAAGGGCTTCGCGGTGTTTTTCTATTACCCATAATAAATAATCAACCGTCGGCGCGGCTTGCTTTGATAAATCACCCTGTTCCGTTAAGCGAAATTCACGCTCTTTTGCTTGTTGTAAAATGTCAGTGAGAAGGGGTAAATGTTCTGTCGTATCGCTGTGCTGTAATCTGACTTCATCGGCTATCAAAATAACACCGTTTTTCACCAATAAATACTGTGCTTTCTTAAAAAGTGCCGATGGAAGTATATATTGTGCCGATTCTTGCAATAGAATCACATCATAACTTTCTGCTGGCGCGACAAAGTCTTCAAATCGCACTGATTTTAATCGCACTGATTTTAAGAGGTTATTATCGTTAAGTCTTTGTTTTGCAATGTTTATTTCATTATTGCTTGGCGTAATGGCAGTAATGTGATAGCCGAGTTTAACAAGTTGTTCTGTGGTTGTTCCTAAACCAAGCCCTATTTCTAAAATGCGGGCAGGCGGTTTTGGCAAATAGTTTAGTAACAAATCAGTCGCCCGTTGTTGTACCGCACTGATTTGCACATTTTGCACCGCTTCTCCTTCTTTAAATAAGCCATAATGTAAATAATTGACTTGACTTTCTTGTAAGTACAAACTATGTGCATAAACATTGAGAGGAAATTCTAAATTTTTGTATGGATTTGACATTGTTATGAATTTTCTATGTCGGGGAGAGAATTGATTTGACGTTTAAGTTTTGAATTAGAATTTTCAGAATTAAACATCAAATCCGTTGTTTTTAAATAAGTTATTGATTTTATTATGTTTATAAAATATTTTAACTCGACGCTCTTGCAAAACTCATGGATGAAAACGAGGGCGAACACGCAGGTTAGAAATCCGATTTTTTTCAAAAATCGGATTTCTTAAATCTCCTGTATTCAGAGTTTTGCAAGAACCTCTTTATTTTGAATCTAATATTTATTCTGAAAATTCTCAAATTCTCAAATTCTGATTCAAATAAGATAAAAAGGTATTTTCTCAAAAAGTGTGGATCAACGTGCAGCAAACCTGTCAGGTTTTTTCCACAGAATTTAGAGAAGATACCAATTATTTTTATTTGAGCGGAGCCTGCTTTAGCTTTTCGCCTCGCTTTTTCAAGGCTAAGTCGTTACGAACAGAGTCACATTAATTACTCTGACTCCAATAATTTCCGTTTAATCCTGTTCACCGTTTTCGCCTTCCAATATCGCTAATCGCTGTGCTAAACAGCGTAATTTTTTCTCTTGTGACGATTGATGTAAGTCAATACTAATGACTTTAACTAAAATCATTCCCATGCCTAAAATGAATAATAATGTGGGGGGGTAATTGACACCCATCTGGAGGGCAAGTTTATCAATTATGCTCGGAAAAATACCTAACAACATGACTATCAATGCAACTAGGAACCACCATAGCGCGTGGCGGGAATGCAAATAATCACGACGAATTAACCATAAAATCGTACTGGCTAAAAATAATCCTAAAATGGCGGAAGTAAGTTGATATGACATTTTTTTTATAATGGTTTCGAGGTTTGAGTTTTTCTTCAAAAAATTCAAACCTCGAAAGGACTTAGGATTTAATAACTTCCGAAACCTTTAAACCAAACCTGACAGGTTTTCAAAACCTGTCAGGTTTAGTTTTCGAGGTTTGAGTTTTTTGAATCGAAAACCTCGAAAGGGTTTTATTGAGTTCTCATTTCTCGAATGCTTCAGCTTTGGGTCTTTTTGATTTAGCATGTTGAAAACGTGCGAGACATAAAATACCTGTATAGAACATATATCGAACGACAGCCCACCAGGAGCTAAAGATACGCGAATGTCCATTAATTCTAGGATACATTAAAATGGGCTTTTCGATGACACGTAATCCTGCTTTGTGCAATAAAATAAGTACCCCCATATCTTGATAATCTAATAATGTAGCGGCGGGTGAAGCGAGCAATTTGATGGCAGTTCGATTATAAGCGCGTAATCCTGATGTCAAATCAGACAGTACAATGCCTGACAAGTTGCGAAAAAATGACCAAGCAATTCGTCTTAAAAAACTACCCCGTTGTGGATAGGCACCAACGACTACATCACATTGTCCTTTTACAAATGGGGCAAGTAAGGTTGAAATAGATTCTGCTTCATGTTGTCCATCCGCATCCATCGTAATTGCTGTGTTAAATCCATGTTTGAATGCGTAACGTAAACCCGTTTGTATTGCTCCCCATGCGCCTAGTGAAAAGGGTAACGGTAACACAATTGCACCCGCCGCCCGTGCGACACTCGCTGTTTTATCAGTGCTGGCATCATCAATCACCACAATTTTTGCCGCAACATGGGCTTTAATTGTAGAAACGACTTGAGCGACGGTGTTCACTTCATTTTTGGCTGGAATCAGGATAACAATAGGTTCATAATCATTTTGTGAATTCATTTTAAATCATTGAATATTAATAATACCTTCGCCAAACACTTGAGTATTAAACTGGAATGGTTTCGAGGTTTGAGTTTTTCTTCAAAAAACTGAAACCTCGAACGCTTTAGCTTTGTTGCTTGGAGTACATTCGAGGTTTGAGTTTTTCTTCAAAAAACTCAAACCTCGAATGCTTTAGCTTTGGGCGGATTAACAAAGCTAAAGCGTTGTACTTCTAGTATCTTATTAAAATTTGGTGGTCGTTTTTTATGTAGGGTGGGTAGAGCGAACGCTCCACCCACCATTTTTGTTCAATGGAACGGTGGGTTTCCACTTCGTTCCTACCCACCCTACTAATTAATAAATCTTTGATTTTAAATCAGTTTTTTCAATTTTCATTCGTATTACAAAAACATAAATCCCACCTGAAACAACTTTTCCACCGCTGTAATCTGTTTTTTATCTGTAAGAAATAAAATCACATGATCTTCTGGTTTTATCACCGTATTATGATGTGCCATAATGACTTCTTCGCCCCGTACAATGGCATCAATTGTCGTGCCAGGCGGTAATTTTATCTGATCAATCCGTCTGCCCACGACTTTAGAAGAGTTTTCATCACCATGTGCAATTGCCTCTATCGCTTCCGCAGCCCCGTTACGTAAAGAATGCACCACCACCACATCGCCACGTCGGATATGCGCTAACAAAGTTCCAATAGTTGCTTGTTCCGGTGAAATGGCAATATCAATAGTGCTACTTTGCACTAAATCCATATAAACTGGGCGATTAATCAACGCCATCACCTTGCGGGCACCCATACGCTTTGCGAGCATTGCTGATAAAATATTGATTTGCTCATCATTAGTCACTGCACAAAAAATATCGGTTTCACCAATATTTTCATCGCACAATAAATTTTCATCGACAGCATCACCGTGTAATACAATAGTCTTATCCACGATTTCAGAAATCACTTGGGTACGTGCCATATCACGTTCAATCAATTTGACAATGTATTTTTTTTCCAGAGCATGGCACAAACGAGTACCAACGTTACCGCCGCCTGCGATCATAATACGTTTGTAGGGACGTTCCAACTCACGTAAAGCAGCCATCACATGGCGAATGTTTTGGGTAGCTGCCACAAAAAAGACTTCATCATCAACTTCAATAACAGTATCCCCTTCAGGAATAATCGCCTTACCCCGTCGAAACATGGCAGCCACTCGTGTTTCTACATTGGGCAAATAAGTTTCAAAGGCTCGTAAGGCTTGCCCCACTAAGGGACCACCATAAAAGGCTTTTACAGCAACTAATTGAACTTTACCTCCTGCAAAATCAAGTACTTGCAAAGCATCAGGATATTCAATAAGACGTTGGATGTAATCTGTGACAAGTTGTTCTGGACTGATATGAAGAGTAATGGCTAATCCATTCGGACCAAAAATTTTTTCTTTATGGTTGAGATAATCGCTTTCCCGTACACGCGCAATTCTGGAAGGCGTATGAAAAAGGATATGGGCAATTTGACAAGCCAGCATATTAGTTTCATCGCTATTAGTCACCGCAATCAACATATCCGCATCTTCAGCCCCCGCTTGCAACAGATTATAGGGATGCGCTGCGTGTCCAGTGACGGTGCTTAAATCCAAATGTTCTTGCAAATTATGCAATAAAGCCGCGTTCTGATCGACGATAGTAATATCGTTAGCTTCACTAGCCAGATTATAGGCTAAAGAACTACCCACTTGTCCAGCACCAAGAATGATGATTTTCATAATTTTTTGTTGTGAAGAGGGAGTTAAAAATGGAGTCCAAAAAACGCCCAAAGCTGAAGCGTTGGACTCCAAAAACGCCAAAGCTGAAGCGTTGGACTCCAAAAACGCCAAAGCTGAAGCGTTGGACTCCAA
>JAOZSV010000096.1:6238-18517 GCA_029939505.1 Thiotrichaceae bacterium
CCAAAGCTGAAGCGTTGGACTCCAAAAACGCCAAAGCTGAAGCGTTGGACTCCAAAAACGCCAAAGCTGAAGCGTTGGACTCCATTTTCAAAAAAATTTCAACTCTTAATTCGTATTAGGATTTAAAAGCCCCTACTGAAAGACGTGAGGTTTTGTAGGGGCTGCCCTCATGACATGAATTTTGCAAGAATCTCTAGTATAGTTATTTCAGATAAATATTTTCACAGGATGAACCTACAAAAAACCGCAAACGTAGGGCTAAATTTTTTTTGAGTAAAGATTTTTATCAGTGTTATTAAGGATTTTATTTATGAATGAACTTCAACAGCTCAAAACGACTAATAAATGCAATGGATGTCATTTAGAGGGAGCCGATTTAAGTGAATCCAATTTAAATGGGGCCGATTTAAGTCAAGCCAATTTAAAGTGTGCAGATTTGAGCCATGCTTATTTGTTTCAGGCTTTTTTGGTTCAGACTAATTTAAGTGGAGCAGATTTAACTGGAACCGATTTTAATAATTCTGACATGAGAAATGTAGATTGTAGAGAGGCGATTTTAAAAAAAGCTGATCTCAGTGAAACCGATCTCAGTGAAGCTGATTTGAGATGGGCTAATTTGAGAAATGCCGATTTGAGGTGGGCAGATTTATACAAAGCGAAAATGAGTGGCGCCGATTTGACTGATGCCAATTTAATGGGTGCCGATTTAAGTGGCGCGAATTTGAATGGCGCGAATTTGAGAAATGCGAATTTGACGAGAACAGATTTAAGAGGCGCAAATTTAACAGATACCAATCTAGCAGGTGCGAATTTGACCGAGGTGATTTGGGGTGATAATAAACCATTACTTCTTGAAGTTAATGATTCGACTTAATATTTTCTCTTAATCCTGTTCAATCTCTAATCAATTACGATCACAGATTTTGCCATTAATTGCACATTTTTTGTGCCACGAAAACTATTCACATCTAATTTGTAAGCCAATTGTACGCGATTAACTTTAGATGGCCAATCTGTATCAACTGTGTTAAATGCAATTGCTTCCACCTGCGTTCCCCCTTCAAGGGGACGCACCCACATTTTCAAATGCTTTTCTTTCAGAATACGACGATCAAGCACTTCAAATTCTCCATCAAAAACAGGTTCTGGAAAATGGTGTCCCCAAGGTGTAAGCATTCTTAACTGTTCAGCCAGTTTTAAACTAAATTCGTCTTCCAATAATGCGCCGTCACTATAAATCATGCCATGTAATTCATTTCTCCCCAGATGTTGACGCACTTCTTTATCAAAAACGTCTTGAAAAGCGTCAAATTGTTTTTGGGGTATCGTTAAACCTGCTGCCATCGCATGACCTCCAAAAGAAGTAATCATGTCAGGATGTTGGGAAGAGATACGCTCAAGAATATCATGGAGATGAACGCTTTGGACAGAACGCCCTGAACCTCTGATATAATTTTCCTTGTCGTGCGTAAAAATGATCACAGGGCGGTGCAAACGATCTTTGATACGGGCAGCGAGAATGCCTATAACACCTTGATGCCATTTTTCATCTAACAAACAAAGCCCTATTGGTAACGTATCTGGTTCGCCAAGTGTGTTAAGCATATCAAGTGCTTCATTCTGCATTTTGGCTTCTTCCAAACGACGTTCTTGATTGAAAGTTTTAAGCAATTGCGCCTGTTCTTTTGCTTCAAAATAATCTTCACTTAATAAGCATCTAATTCCGTAAGACATATCATCCATACGCCCCGCCGCATTGAGATATGGTCCGACATAAAAGGCTAAATCGCTGGCAATTAAACGGGTTTGTTCACGTTTAGAGATTTGCACCAATGCACCAATGCCTGGGGAACAACGATTAGCCCGTATTCGTCGCAATCCTTGTTCAATCAAAATGCGGTTATTATAATCCAGGGGAACGACATCAGTTATCGTACCTAAAGCGACTAAATCTAGGAAATCAGCCATGTTTGGTTCAAGAATATTTTGGGTTTTAAACCAATCTTTTTCACGCAGACGCGCCCGTAAAGCCATCATCACGTAAAAAATAACCCCAACACCACAAAGGTTTTTACTGGGAAACAAATCGCCTTCCTGTTTGGGATTGATAATCGCATCGGCATCAGGTAAATTTTCCCGGGGTAAATGGTGATCAGTAACCAGTACACGCATACCGCATTCTTTAGCCGCACTGACACCACTGAAACTCGAAATACCATTATCGACTGTTATCAAGAGAACGGGGTTATCAGTGCTGGGTGGTGTCTCTAAAAAGGAGCCTTCAAGGGCAACTTCAATCAATTCAGGGGTTAAACCATAACCCTGTTTTTCTCGATTAGGCACTAAAAAATTGATTTTTTTCGCGCCCATTTGCTGTAACGCTTTAATTGCTAAAGCGCAACTGGTTGCCCCATCTGCGTCATAATCGGCAATAATCAGAATACGCGCTTGATTAGCGAGTGCTTCATATAACAAAGTCACCGCGTCTTCTATGCCAAGTAGCGTGGTGTAGGGGAGCAGATTTTGTAATCCATATTCCAATTCGTTAACTGTTTTAATTTGACGAGCAGCCAACACCCGTTTAATTACAGGATGGAATGTGTCAGGTAATTCAATATTGTCAGGGATGGTGTAACGTTTTATAATACTGTTTTCTATTTTCATATAGAAATTTCTCTTGAGTACAATGAATTACGTGGATAAATTTAGGAATGAGGCTTTAACTCAATATTGAAAATGGAGTCCATTCGAGGTTTTAGTTTTTTTTCAAAAAAACTAAAACCTCGAATCCTTTAGATTTGGGCGTTTGGAGTCCAAACCTTTAGATTTGGGCGTTTGGAGTTCAACGCTTTAGCTTTGTCAGTCCACCCAAAGCTGAAGCGTTGGACTCCTATTTTAACTCTTCATTCGCATTTGTAACTACTCAGCCTTGAGATAAATCTCAAGGCTGACAGCTAAAGCAGGCTAAAGCCAGCTAAATTCTTTTCGAGGTTTAAGTTTTTTAAAGAAAAACTTAAACCTCGAAATTAGTCTGCTTTAGCAGACTTTAGCTTTTAGCCTTGAAATTGATTTCAAGGCTAACCGCTGAGTAGTTACACGCATTTTTAGTTCTTGCTTTATTTCCCTTTTTTTTGTAGAATATTTGATAGTCAAGATACAGACCGAGTTTTTTTTACTTTGTCAAAGTCGGATTATCATTTTCACCCATTTCATTAAAAAGTGCAAGATTGCACAGGAGCATTTGTGGATTTAATCACATTAGTCTTATTTATCATAGGATTTGTTTTATTAACCTTCGGCGCGGATTTCTTAGTACGAGGCGCATCCAATTTATCTGAAGAATTTGGCATTTCACGATTAGTCGTCGGCTTAACCATCGTCGCGTTTGGTACCAGTGCACCAGAATTAGCCGTTAATTTACAATCGGCATGGGTTGGGCAACCACACTTAGCCGTCGGTAATGTTGTTGGTAGTAATATTCTCAACATCCTGCTCATTTTGGGTATTGGGGCACTTATTGTACCACTAGATATTCATAAGCGATTGATTAAATTGGAAATACCCCTGATGATAGGCGTATCTGTTCTTCTACTCTTATTATCTCTTGATGGCACACTCAATCGTTGGGATGGCTTACTATTAGCCATTGGCATCGTTTTATACACCTTTTTTTCAATTAGAATAAGTCGCCAAAGCAATGCTTGTAAATCTGAAGGGAAGGAAGATAAAGAAGCCATCAATACCTATAACACCACAAAAAATGTTTTTTTTATCCTAGCGGGGCTAGGATTATTAGTGCTAGGTTCAAAATGGTTAGTTGATGGTGCTATCATCATCGCTCAATTGTTTGGAATCAGTGAATTAATCATCGGTTTAACTATTGTATCAATAGGAACTTCTTTGCCAGAATTGGCAACAGTCGTCGTTGCCAGTCTTCGTGGCGAAAAAGAACTTGTTGTTGGTAATCTGATCGGCAGCAACCTATTTAATATTTTATTAGTGCTAGGCTTTACCAGTTTAATCGCACCAACGAGTATTGATGTGCCTCATGCGGCACTCGTTTTTGATATACCAGTAATGATTGCTGTTGCTCTTCTTTGTTTTCCGATTTTCTTCACGGGTTATATGATTGAACGCTGGGAAGGCGGATTATTTATCGCTTTCTATATTGCTTACGTGCTATATTTATTCTTGAATGCCACTCAACATGCTTTATTACCCGCCTTTAGTGCCGTCATGCTTTGGTTCATTATACCATTAACTATTATTATGTTCGTGGTTTTAGTCTGGCGAGACAAAAAGAATTCTTCAGGATAAGCTAAAACAAGCTAAACGCCCACTAATCAATGGCTAGTATTAAAAGTATTATTTTACATGACTATTTTGAATCACTAGAAGGCGGTGGCAGGCTTTCAAGCATTTTAGCCCAAGAATTGCCTGCCGATATAGCCTACGGTTTTGCTCGCCCAAAACATCCTTTTTTAAATTCCTTTGAAAAAGGGGATAAAATAAGGGGAGTTTCAACACAATATAATTTACACGCGCATAGTGTTCTCCCTTTGTGGCGACAATTTCAACTCGCACGTACTTTCGCTAAAAAAACCGCCTTTTTGAAAAATTATGATACAGTTATTTATAGCGGTTTTTATACTCCCTTAGCTATCAACAATCATCCCACAGGGCGCAATATCTTATATTGTCACACCCCTCCCCGCTTTATTTATGATCAACGTGATTTTTACCTAAAACAATTGCCTTTTTGGTTACGCCCTGCCTTACAAGCCTTTATTAATTATTTACAACCTCGCTATGAAAAGGCAATAACACAAATGGATACAATAATTGCCAATTCTGAAAATGTACGCCGCCGCATTCAACAATACTTAGGTAAAGAAGCGATCATTATCTATCCGCCATGTGATACAAATCGTTTTGTTTGGCGAGGGCAGGGCAATTATTACTTATCAATGGGGCGTTTAGATCCATTAAAGCGAATAGATTTAATTATTCAAGCGTTTTTGAAAATGCCTGATAAGCGTCTTATAATCACCTCTGGTGGTAAAGATTTGCAAAGATTACAAAGACTGGCTAAAAATGCACCACATATTCATTTTACCAATTGGGTTGATGAAAACCAATTAGCCACTTTAGTAGGAAATGCAATTGCCACAATATATTTACCCAAAGATGAAGATTTTGGCATGTCACCGCTAGAATCAATGGCAGCGGGCAAACCCGTCATTGGTGTTGCTGAAGGCGGATTATTAGAAACCATTATCCCATATCAAACAGGTTTCTTACTTGAACCATCATTAAATACGGAAGCGATTTGTCAAGCTGTAAAAATGATCACAGCACAAAAAGCATTGAATATGCGGAGTGCTTGTGAAACACAAGCGCAACGTTTTCAAGTAAAAGTATTTATGAAAAATATGCAGGGAATAATGTGAATTAATTAACTGATGTTACGCACTATGTTTCCAGGATGTTTAAGCGATTTTTTCAAAAATCGGATTTCTAAGCGGCGATGTTTAAGCGGCGAAACGATGTTTAAGAAATCCGATTTTTGAAAAAAATCGGATTTCTAAGCTCGAATAGAATAGCTTTGCGTCACATCAGTTAATTAAGGAATGAGCTAAGTAGGGTGGGCAAGGTCTTTTTCTTGCCCACCTGTCGGCCTCAGATGCCGTTGCACCAAAAGGACTGTGCAACGGGCTACAAAAAACTTTAATAACTTCCAAAACCTTTAAGCCAAACCTGACAGGTTTTCAAAACCTGTCAGGTTTAATTTCTGATACTAAGCCGACAGGTGGGCAACAAAAGGACTTTGCCCACCCTACAAAAAACTAACTAAACTTCTTATGATTTATGAGAAACTGGCGAAAGTAAGACAACGTATTACAAAAACGGCTCAACAATTTTCTCGAACCCCTGAATCTGTTGACTTATTGGCGGTGAGTAAAACTCGTCCCATTTCTGATATTATAACCGCTTTTAATTGGGGGCAATATCGTTTTGGTGAAAATTATCTGCAAGACGCTATACCCAAAATACAATTCTTACGTGATTATTCTTTGGAATGGCATTTTATAGGTTCTTTGCAAAGCAATAAAACCCGTTTAATTGCAGAATATTTTGATTGGGTGCAATCGTTAGATAAGTTGAAACATGCCCAACGTTTGAATGCACAAAGGGCAATGTACTTACCACCTTTAAATGTTTGTATTCAGGTTAATATTAGTGAAGAGCCACAAAAATCTGGCGTTCAATTGGTAGAATTGCCTGCCTTGGCAGAAGCGGTTGCTGCTTTACCGCGTTTACGTTTGCGTGGTTTAATGGCATTACCAACATCCTGTCAAAATTTTGAACAGCAACGCGAACCTTTTCGTATTTTACAGTCCGCTTATCAACAATTACAAATGGCGGGATTTGAGTTTGATACTTTATCAATGGGTATGACTAATGATATGATGGCTGCGATTGCCGAGAAGGCTACTTTGGTACGGGTAGGAAGGGGAATTTTTGGAGAACGTTTTAAATAAAAAACATAAGAACCTATCCCACTATTCATTTTTGAGCTTAGAAATCCGATTTTTTCAAAAAATCGGATTTCTTAACCCTCGTTTTTTGGTTAAAAACCAAACGATTTTTCTTCATGGTTCCGCATTTTTGAATAGGGCCGGATAGATTCATATAACTACTCAGCCTTGAAATAAATTTCAAGGCTAACCGCTGAGTAATGACAAAAACACATTAACATGCACTTCAACACTCTCAAAGAATGGCTTGATTGGCAAACATCGCTCAATCCTCAAGAAATAAAATTAGGGCTTAATCGCATTCGCACTGTTGCCCAACGCCTCAATTTACTACCTCCCCCATTTCCAATCATTAGTGTTGCAGGGACAAATGGCAAAGGTTCCAGCATTACCCTACTAGATGGCATATTATCTGCGGCGGGTTATCGCGTCGGGCGTTATACCTCCCCCCATTTATTACGTTACAATGAACGTATTTGTATTGGGGGTATTGAAGTCAGTGATTCAGAAATATGTCAAGCCTTTGAATTAATTGAAGAAATGAGACAAACAGTTGCCATCACCTTTTTTGAATTTGGCACCTTAGCTGCAATGTTAATATTTCAAAAACAAAAAGTTGACTTAGCACTGCTTGAAGTGGGATTGGGAGGGCGATTAGATGCAGTGAATATTTTTGATGCGGACATTGCTTTAATTACTGCAATAGATATCGATCATGTAGAATGGCTAGGCTCTGATCGAGAACAGATTGGCTTTGAAAAAGCAGGGATATTTCGGGCGCAACATCCCGCCGTTTGCTCTGATGCTAACCCACCACAACGTTTGATTGAACACGCCGCGCAATTAGAAACGCCCTTATTTGATTTAACCCATGACTTTGCTTACAACAAAAATAATAATCAGACTTGGAATTGGCATCCAATTGAAAACAATCGTTTTTTCACCCAACGTTTTTTAAATTTACCCTCACCACAAATGCCCGGTGATTTTCAATTGCAAAACGCAGCGGGGGTATTAATGGTATTAACCTTATTAAATCATCAAAAAAAGTTTATAATACCAGAATCCGCTATACATCAAGGGCTAACCAATACCAAAATACCGGGGCGTTTTCAAATCCTACAGGGGCGTGTCACACGCATCTTAGAAGTCACACATAATCCTTTAAGCGCGAAAGTTTTAGCCGATTTACTTCGTCAACACCCCTGTCAAGGAAAAACGCACGCGCTCGTGGGAATGCTCAAAGATAAAGACATTGCAAGCGTTTTCAACATCATGCAAAATCGCATTGACTACTGGCATATCGCGCCATTAAAAGTCCCACGCGCGGCCACTCCAGTTTGTCTATTCAATCATTTAACTGCCATCGGTATTAATCGTATTATGTTTCATTCTTCTTCTATTACAAAGGCTTATAAATATTTGCTCGCTAAAATACCCGATGGTGATAGAATTATTGTGTTTGGTTCATTCTACACGGTGGCAGAAGCATTGCGTGTGGAAACTGGCGCATTCCAACTCGGTGTGCACTTGACAGAAAATAACCTCTCACAAATAAACAAATGAACCCACTTACCCATTTCAATAAAGCTGGAGAAGCCCACATGATTAATGTCGGTCAAAAAGCCAGTACAGTTCGTATTGCCATTGCCGACGGTCAAATTACCATGCAACCTGAAACGTTAAACTTAATTATAGGAGGGACGCATAAAAAAGGCGATGTCTTAGGGCTTGCGCGAATTGCAGGGATTATGGCGGCAAAAAAAACCAGTGAATTAATTCCGCTCTGTCATCCCCTGATGTTGACGCATATTAACGTGGATTTAACTCCATTACCAGATAAAAATGCCGTACATTGCCAAACCACTGTTAAAACAACGGGACAAACTGGCGTAGAAATGGAAGCCCTCACTGCGGTACAAATCGCTTTACTCACCATTTATGATATGTGTAAAGCAGTGGATCGTGGAATGATTATAACAGAAGTCAGATTGAAGAAAAAATCTGGTGGAAAATCAGGCACTTGGGAACGTTCATCTTAATGGTGAATGAAAAAAATGTAAGTGATTGTTTTTTAATAGAATACGAAAATAAACAGTACCGGTTTTTAAAACCGGTCATGTTTGGCTGTTCAAATGTCGGAAATGATTAAAGCCTCATTTCTTTGCGTGAAATTTTGTAACTACTCAGCCTTGAGTAGTTACGAAATTTTTTATGAAAATCAATAAGGCTGAGTCGTGATCAAATTTTTATTCCTAAAAATGTTAAAAAATATAAATATAAGCAAGAAGTTAGCACTAATCGTCGCTATTCCAATGATTGGGTTAATTGGTTTTACAGTTCATATCGCATTAGAAAAATTGGAAATCGTCAATAAGATGAGTTTATTGCATGAATTGTCTGATTTTGCGATTAAATCAAATGCGTTGGTGCATGAGTTACAGAAAGAAAGAGGATTATCCGCAGGTTTACTAGGCAGTCAAGGTATGCAATTTTCTACTGAACTTCAGATGCAACGAATCAGAACGGATATTCAGATCAAAAAATTCAACACCTTTTTAAAACAATTTCATATCAACTCTTTTAAAGAAAATTTCAAAAATAATTTGGAAATGGTTTTTACTTTGCTTAAAGAGATTGAAAGCAAGAGACTTCTTATTAATGAATTGAATAGTTTGCTAAAAGATGAACTTTTATACTATACCAATATCATTGATTCGCTTTTGATGAATATCAATTATCTCTCAATGCTCATGAGTCATCCTGAAATTTTTAATCAAGTGGCGGCTTATATGAACATTCTATATGCCAAAGAAAACGCGGGGATTGAAAGGGCGACTTTAAACAATGCCCTCAGTCGAGGTTATTTTGCTTCAAATATGTCTAAAAAATTTATTTCGTTGATTGAGGCGCAAAATATTTATATCAAAAATTTCCTCTTCGTGGCGACTTCTTCACAAAAAAAATCTTATCGTGAAATCATGCAAGGTGAATTTATTGCGGAAATTGAAGAAATCAGAAAAAAAGCGTTTTTAGAACGTCTTAATATGGAACCGGCTTATTGGTGGCAGCTTGCAACGGGTAGAATAGAACTTTTAAAAACGATAGAGGATAAAATATCGTTTGATTTAAAAGCGTCTGCTTTACAGCTTAGAAACGAGGCACAATTCATATTTATATTCTCTTTAATAATTGCATGTGGCATGGTTTTATTTACGATATTTTATGGCAAATTGATATTGAACGAAACTGAACAGGCTTACGCACGATTTGTGCCTAATGAATTTTTACAAGTTTTAAACAAAACGCATATTCTTGATACTCAATTGGGCAATAATGAGGAGATGGAAATGACGATTTTGTTTTCAGACATCCGTTCTTTTACAAGCCTCTCTGAAAAGATGTCTCCCCAAGAAAATTTCGATTTTCTTAATACCTATCTGGGTGAAATGGGACCCATTATCCGAAAAAATAATGGGTTTATTGATAAATATATTGGTGATGCCATTATGGCACTTTTTATGACGGCTGATGATGCCGTTAATGCGGCGGTTTCTATGGTTGAAATTCAACACGCTCAAAAGACTAAGATAGGTATAGGTATTAATACGGGCAAATTAATGTTGGGTATCATTGGGGAGAAAAGTCGACTACAATGCACTGTCATTAGTGATGCCGTGAATTTAGCCTCGCGTGTTGAAAACCTGACTAAAACTTATCAAGAGCCATTGATTATCACCCAAAATACGCTTGAACATTTAACATTTCCAAGTCAATATACGATTCGGTTGATTGATAATCTGAAAGTGAAAGGACGCGCGGAATGTGTGAAGATTTTTAAGGTGAGTTAGGTTGTGTGTGGATAAGTTTTGAATCAGAATTTTCAGAATGTTACAATTCTCAGAATTAAACATCAAATCCGCTTGTATTTAATTAAGTTATTGATTTTATTATGTTTATCATTATTCAACCTCTTTAAAAAAATCAATAGTGAGACAAGAAACCCCGTTTTTTAAAAAAACGGGGTTTCTCCCACAGTATATTCTGAAAATTCTCAACTTCTCAAATTCTGATTCAAATAAAAAGTGATATTTTAAACCATAATGAATATAACCAACAAATTCAAAGCTAAAGCGTTGAACTCCTATTCAAAGCTAAAGCGTTGAACTCCTATTCAAAGCTAAAGCGTTGAACTCCAAGTTTATGCGTGGGAACAAGAAAAGTTGTGGAATGCATTCCCAAACAGAGTTTGGAACGAGAAAAACAGGGCAAATAAATTCTTCTTAAATTAGTAATTAATAATTAACAATTAAGAAAAATGGCCATTTAAAATGTTTTATATCGGTTACAGTCTTTAAAATCGCCTCAAATCTATTTTATAAAAAAAAAAATCAAAAAAGACTTGACCTTTTCTTCATAAAATGTTATAAAGATCAAAAATGATTTTTGGGTAAAGTTTTAATCATGTTATCAGATTGCACAGTCACTTGAAACATTCCCCAAGTTTCAAGCGATGTCGGGTGGCAGCTTTGAGGGCTTGTTTCAAAAAGCCTGAGAAGTTTGACCGACAATTTGTTTTATCGGGGTGCCAATATGAGCAAGCGTAGGGTGGGTAGGTGCGAAGCGGCACCATTTCTCAATTAATATTAAATGGTGGTGGTGGGTTTCGTTTCACTCTACCCACCCTACGCTCACTAAAAGACTTTATGTGAGTTTAAATACTTTGGAAACTGGCAGGGCTTGAAAAAATTGTAAGACGCTTTCATACCATTTTATAGTACGAACTAGGGTACCAGAATTATGCTTTTTGCCGGTGTCTTGGTATTGGGCATGTTTGATGCCCTCTTTGGTTAGTTCGTAATAAAGGCGGTTCTTGTGATCACGATGATTGGTTTGTAAGCCAAGTTCGGTTAGTTTTAGATTAACTGGACGGGCACTTTTTAAACCAACTCGTTTGGCTATTTCAGTTGGAATAAGTAGGGCTTGCTGGATTTCGGCAGTCGGGGATTCGATACCAAATAATTGCAGTATATCGCAATCGAACTGTTGCTTTATGGAATTGTTGAGGGCGATTTGTTTGGCATTGCCGATGATACCACATTTATCTAATTCGTCGGCTTTAGCTTGGGCAAATGGGATAACTTCTAGTTTTGGGTCTAGTGATACTGAACCTTTGGTTAGGAGTTCATAAACCCAATCGGTTACAAGCACAGCAAAATCAGGATTACACCAAATAGCTAAATGAATTGCAATTTTGGAATGAACCCATGTACCGGGATTAATTCCACCATGAGTTATTTCCACAAGCCCTTTGTTCACACCAAGGGGAGAATTAGCCCTTTGGTACTCTATGGGCGTTTCAAGCCTTTTTGACAAAGCAACGAGAAATGCTTGAGTGGCTTTATTGCGTCGATAATCTTTAAACTTTTTACCAGTAGCCTGACACATGTCAGTCGCATTCAAATAGCCATCAGAACGCTGGCGGATTCTAGCACCATGAAAATCACGGGTAATTAATTGTTGGTTGGTCATTTTATAGACTCTCCACAGTAGTTAATTAGGAAGGATTTCACAGACATTTGATAAAAACACTTAGCAGAGTGGCATTCTGTGGTTACCACCTTTTCGGTCTGCAGTTCCTAGCTAAGTGCATGGTGAATTATAAAGAGGGCTTATTTGCTTGTCAAGGAACGTGCATCAAATAATTTAGTCAACTTTAAAACCAGACCTGCCAGGTTAA
>JAOZSV010000454.1:0-87 GCA_029939505.1 Thiotrichaceae bacterium
TGAAATTATTGTCACTCGACGATTATGGGTTAGCGCAGGATGGTGGCCTCCTATAACAAATGATCGGATATGATGGAGTCCAAACCT
>JAOZSV010000454.1:187-1674 GCA_029939505.1 Thiotrichaceae bacterium
TCAGATTTGGTATTCGGTCATTTGGTCACGTCCAAATCTAAAGGTTTGGACTCCAACAGGATGGTGGCCTCCTATAAGTACTGAAGCAAAAGTGATCGGATATGATGGAGTCCAAACCTTCAGATTTGGTATTCGGTCATTTGGTCACGTCCAAATCTAAAGGTTTGGACTCCAGAAGGGTCACGTCTAAATCTAAAGGGTTGTACTCCAGAAGCCGTTTTTGGAGTCCAACGCTTCAGCTTTGGGTTTTGGAGTCCAACGCTTCAGCTTTGGGTTATTGCCGGACCTTGCCACCCTGATAAACATTATATATTACCGACAGGGAAGTACTACATTCCTTGTTAAGAGGCACTTTTTTATGATGACTGCACAATTGAGTCTTAATGAATCCCTCATGCAATTTTTAGAACAATATCAATTGTATGGTTTCAAAGATAAAAATGAACTGATTTGTACTGCGCTTAATCGCTTATATGAGCAATTAGATCACAAAAAATTACAACAATCAGCGAATCTCTATGCCGAAATTTACGAAACGGATCAGGAAACCCAAGAATTAACGCAATCTGCGTTATCAGGGTGGCCAACATGAAGCATTTAAAGCGCGGTATGGTCATTGATGTCAACCTTGATCCGACTAAAGGTTCTGAAACGGGAAAAATTCGCCCTTGTATTATTGTCACTAACAACACGTATAATGAACGTGTATCGGTTATTCAGGTAATACCAATCACTGAATGGAATAATAAAAAGGTTAAAATTGTCACTAATATTGAAATTTTTCCTTCTTTTGCTAACAAACTCACGAAAAAATCTATTGCCGATTGTTTGCAAACACGTCCGATTGATTACCGTTCTCGACTCGTTAAAATACGTGGCACACTTGAAATTGAAACCATGATAAAAATTGATCATGCGCTAAAAATCGTGTTTGCACTCTCGTAATTGAATAGCCTGCCCTACTCTAAGAAATCCGATTTTTGAAAAAATCGGATTTCTAAACCTGATGACTCCTCGTTCCCAAGCTCCCGCTTGGGAACGCATTCAGGGACGCTCTGCGTCCCGCGACGCGGAGCGTCGCAACAGGCATTCCCAAGCGGGAGCTTGGGAACGAGAAAAAACTTTCATCACCTCGATCCAATCCTTTCTTATATACAATCCCTGTAGTTATTGTCTTTGGTAAAAAACCTTATGATTGAGTTTTAGTAATTCGCCCTATTCTAAGAAATCCGATTTTTTTCAAAAATCGGATTTCTAAACCTGATGATTGAAAACGCTAACTACAAGGATTGTATATAAGAAGGGATTAAAAACTTTCATCACATCGATCCAATCCTTTCTTATATACAATCCCTGTAGTTATTGTCTTTGGTAAAAAACCTTATGATTGAGTTTGAGTGATTCGCCCTATTCTAAGAAATCCGATTTTTTCAAAAATCGGATTTCTAAACCTTAAAAACTTTATTGGAGATGACAAATAATGAGTC
>JAOZSV010000289.1 GCA_029939505.1 Thiotrichaceae bacterium
GCCATAATAATTTAATAAAAATATTTAGTGACCGTTTAAAATTGATAATTCAATCAAGTCTGACCCCATTGATTGTCCCGTTTGAACTTCTATTTTTTGCCGCATGGTCTTTTTTGAGCAAAAACAAGATAACGACTGGAAGGAGAAGTATCGTCTTCAGCTTCTAATGGTTTCAACGTGATGGCATCAAAAAATTCTACACGAGCAAAGTATTTTCTAAACAAATACCGTAATTTCCACAGAGAAGGAAGATAGCGGGTATGTTCGCCTTCATAAGTGATCCGAAAGTCGCCGTCTAATTTACTCACATTTATAAGTTTGGTTTGCTGAAAAATGTTATGCGCTTTTTCTACTATTAGAGGTGTTCGCAACAGAAAAATTTGCTTGGAACGCAATACATTAGGATAAGCACGGATTGGATGATCTGGGGTAATAAAATCGCCTATAAAACAACCACCTGTTTGAGTAATGTGAGCAATGTTTTGAATAGCCTTTTCTAGCTGGGATTGGGGAAGATACTGTAAAACGTTTGCGGTACAAAGACAGATATCCCAATGATTCTCCTCCGGTGCCACCTTCAAGACATCTTCAACCCGAGCATTAATTCGTTTTAAAGCCACTTTAACCATTCCTTCAGAGACATCAATTCCCAACAAACACTCTTTATTCAAATTGAAAGCCTTTAGGAAATGTTCTTCCATCATACCAGTGCCACAACCAATAGAGAGTATTTTGGCAGCCGAAAAATCAAGATGATAGGTATCATGGATAAACTGAATTTCTTGAGAGATGTACTCAAAATTTCTTTCTCCATTGACGCTATCATAAAGTTCTGCGTAGGTCGAAAAAGCATCCTCACGACTGATTGTCTTAGCCAACACTTCATGCTGTAAATGAGCGGCACGAATTAATTCAGCAGTGAGTTGTTGCCAATAATGTTTATCAATAACATAGCCAGTATCATCTACCTTTTCCAGTAACTCACTTTCAAAAAAATCCCAACAATTCAGATCAAACAAATGATGAGTCAATCTGTCTTCAAGTTCTTCTAAATTGCCTTCATCACTCTGTTGGCGTGCCTCACGAACTTTTTTGATATTTTCAATGGTGTTTTTCAACCAAAACAAGTAACCCGCAGAGTTTGAAATGGATTCTTTCAGGCTAATTGGGTTATCGAATGGTAAATCATCATTGGTATTCTTCATAGTAAAAACCTCCATAACTACACACGACAAGTCTCGAACAGTGCTCTGTCTATGTCTTCTATCAGCACCCCGGTATCTCCGTATCCCACACTCAATCTGACTAAGTTGTCAGTTATTCCTAGCAGTTGCCTTTCTTGGGCGGATAGTTTGTAGTAAGTAAAGATACTGCATTGTTCTACCATGGAATGGTTGGAACCAAAGTTTGAACCCATAAAGGGAATTGTTAAAGCATCAACAAACCGTGATGTTGATTCTTGATTTGCTTTTATTTCAAAGGATACCACTCCCCCATGTCCCGTTAAATATTTTTGGGCTAGATCAACGTGAGGATGACTATCCAGTCCTGTATAAAAAACCTTTTCTACCAGCGGTGAATTTTGCAAATACAGAGCAACTTCCATACCCGCTTGATTGAAATGTTTCATTCTGATTTCAAAGCTTTCCAAACTTCTGTTTAAGAGAAAAGCACCATGAGGAGCGACAACCCCTCCCATCATATTTCGGTAGTTTCTAATTTCTTCAATCAATTCTATTGAGCCGGATACACTACCCGCTAAAATATCGCCATGACCCCCAAGATATTTACTACAACTATGAATGACCAAATCGGCCCCAAAATGTTGAGGTTGACAGTTGAATGGCGTTGCCAAAGTGCTATCCACAATCAGCAAGGTATTCTGGCCGATTTGGCTCTTGAGTCTTTCCAAATCAACTAAATATAAATGGGGATTAGAGGGTGCTTCGATAAAGACGATTTTGGTATCTTCTTGAGATTGAGCCTCGAATTCTGCATGAAAACGCTGAGTCTCAGCCGAATCCATCGGGATAACTTCTATTGCCAGCTTTGGTAATACTGACTTAAAAAATTTCCTGACATTTCTATAGCATTTACCAGTATATATTAGTTTATCCTTTGGTTGGACAAAAGTCAATATTGTTGTCACAATAGCATTCATGCCGGAAGAAAAGATTAAAGCATCCTGGTAGTTATCCAAGATAGCGATTTTTTTCTCTACCTCCAACCAATTGGGATTATCATATCTTCCATAGCGACCCACATTGATTTCATTTTCGTGATACTGAATGACTTGTTCAGTGTTTTCAAAAAAATACACTGTATTCTGATAGATTGGTGTGACACAACTGTTATTGTAGTCGGTCTGTTTTTGATTAGGCATTATCATCCTCATCACTCGTTGAAAAAATCTCTGGTTTACCAGCTAGAAAAACATCACATCTAATCACTTCTTCATCTGCCTGAGTCAGAAGATTTTTCTGTTCTAATACATTATGAATTTTTTGTCTTTCGGCTTCATCTTTATGATAACGTTGCCGAAAGTTATTGCCTATCGTTCGTACAACTAATCCATGTTTTAAACAAACTTCGACATAAGCACTTGCATCCAAATGCTTAACGACAGAAAAGCAAAATAATTTGGCTTTTCCATTAACAAATGCAGAGTGGATAATTTTTTCTACACCGTCAACGCCTATGTAACCGGTTGCACCAATACAGATTACTATATCTGTCATTTCGTTGAGATGCTGTTCCAATTGAACAGAGTATGGTTGCTGCATATTTGCAACAAAAAACTTTTCACACAACTTAATATCTGAAGCGAATCTAAGCGGTTCTGCTTCAATATCTATCATCGTAATTTCATATTTCGACTGTGAGGGAAAAGATAGCATGACAGTGGCATCATTTTTCCAACGTGCCAAGAGTTCATGTGGGTTCACATTAAATTTTAGGGCCGCCGCATCCACTCCGTGACCGCTTCCAATAATTGTTACCCGAAGCAAGTCATTAGGTAATAACGTTTTTTGGTAATGTTTTAGCCTTGCAATAGCATGAAAAGGCAATTCATATTTTAAATGGCCAATCAAATTATTAACATATTCTGTTGGGTAATACAGGGAATATATGTTGTTGAAATTGGCTTTTACATCTTTCATTGTTGTCTTCTGTATTGATAATTAAGTAAGGGTTTTATGAATTTAAGTATTTATTTTTATTAGTTGAAAATTGACTTATGGACAATTTCATATATCCTTCTCAAGTTTTTTCTCATTACTACGATTGCCGCTTATTTTGCTTAATGGAAGCATAGCATTAGCTACACCAATAAGAAAACCTACATTATTTATGATAATTGTTCCAATAACGCCCCAATGAAACAAAAAAATACCAGCAGTATTGAAAGAAATTATCAAAGTAGTAATAACAAACGAATTTCGTAGATTTTTACTAAGTTCTTTTGAAATATCAAATAAACGACATAACTGAGATAAGCTACCGTCGGTTAAAACCACCTGTGCAATATCGGTAGCAATAGATGATGCACCTCTTAAAGAAATAGAAACATTGGCTTTTTTCATGGCAATCGCATCGTTGACACCGTCACCAATAAAACAAACCGACTTGCCTTCTTTTTGCAATTTCTCGACAATTTTAGCTTTGCTTTCTGGAAGCACTTCATAAAAATAGCTGTCCATACCCAAAGATTTTGCTAATTGCTCAGTTGGATGTTTATGATCACCTGATACGATAGCGATGTGCTTAATACCCCGTTGCCGCAAACCATTTATCATATTTTTCACATCAAAACGAACCGTCGCTTGCATTTCAATAGCACCAATAAGTTGACGGTTAATAGCAATCATTACTAGAGAATGCCCCTTTTTATGGGCAGATGTCATAGCCTTCTCTATGATTGGTGGAACATTGATGCTTTCCATTTTCATAAAACGGGCACTACCTACTTGAATAACTTTATTTTCAATGGTCACCGTCATACCATAACCCACTTGATATTTGGAATCATCTATCTGAGGCAATGTCAAATTTAGCGTATCTGCCTTTTCAAGGATAGCTTTAGCAATTGGATGTGTTAATTTACGTTCAGTTGCAGCAGCGTATAGTAGGAGTTCTTTTTCACTATACTTGTCACAAACAATGATTTGCCCAACTTCTGGTTGTTCTGTTGTTAAGGTGCCGGTTTTATCAAAAAGTACAGTATCCACATCATTTAACAATTCAATAGCACGTCCATCTTTAACAAAAATACTTTGATGAGCCGCTAAATTAATATGATTTAGTGTTCCAAGTGATGCAACTATTCTAATTATATTTCCAAAACTTTGTTTTAGAATACCGGTCGCGCCATATATGCCTAAGAAAGGAATTGTTGTTGTTGCTAATGCCAATTGTGGTATGACTGCTTTATCAGCCCATTCCTCTCCTTTTATTTGAACGTCAGTCTTAAAGTCAGCAGAATGAGTCAAAATTTCACCAATTTTAGAAATGGTTGTTTCTTTGCCCGTCTTTTTAACTTGTAGATGAATATTACCAGCTACGACCATGGTTGAGGCAAATACATTATCGCTTATTTCTTTTTCAGCCGGTTGAGATTCACCCGTCAAAGAATGTTGATCAATCATTGCAGAACCTTTGATGATAATACCATCAACCGGGATTACTTCACCGGTATTCACCACGACAATGTCGTTAACATGAACTGCTTCAAGGGGAATTTCAATTTCAATATTATCTTTTAAAATCCATACAAAGTGAGGTTGTTGCTCAAAAATGTTAACAAGCATTTTTTTTGAGTAACTTTCTGTTTTTGCTAGAATTTTATTACCAAAGTAGTAAAACCAACAAATTAATGTTGACGCAAAATAAGGTCCTGTGGTAACACAAATGCAAATACAAAGCGAGTTTAGTAGATCATTAGTGAATTTATTTTCTTTAATCAACGATTTTTCAGCACTTTTAAAAATTGGCATACTGGTATAAATTAAAAAACCAAGACTCAAAAACTGCATGGAAACGGAAACATTTCTTATTATTGCTAAACTGAATGAAATTGTACTTATTTTCAAATAATAATTTTGCTTTTTTTCCGATTCATTGTCAGCCATATTTTTTATGGAAGTATTAGGCTTTTTGATCAGCGTTGTGGTTTTATTTTTTTGCTTAATTTTTTTGTTAGCATTTTCAAACAACCTAACTCCAACATATGTGGATAGTAAAATACTGAGTTCTAATATCATTTGTTTCTACCTTACGTTAAATAGCTCATAAATTTTCTATTTTGACGTTTTTTCACGCATAAGAGGAACTATAAAAATAGGGGACAGACCACATTTCTTTTTGCTACGCTTCACTGCCATTAAGTTAAGGGCAGACACACAGGTCTGTCTCTACAAATTTCTATATATTCAGGGGCTGTATGGGCATTCGAGGCTAATGTTTTTCTTCAAAAAACATTAGCCTCGAATCCTGCGTG
>JAOZSV010000290.1 GCA_029939505.1 Thiotrichaceae bacterium
ATGCACGCGGGCGGATAGATTAGAACATGAGTCAAATATCGTGCCGCCCGCTTGCCCACCCTGGCTACCTGGCTATGAGCTTTTACTCATCTAAATGGTCATCTGATTTGAATAATCGTTTATTCACAATACGTACATGCATAATAAAGCCACGAACACCCAATATAAATGAAACCATCATAATTATGAACGTAATTCCAATAGGCATTGTATAAAAAGATAAAAACGTTAAAAGTACTCCAAAAGCAGTTAATAAAAAAATCCTATGCTCATTCATAAAATTATTATTCTAAAAATTTAAAACCATTCGTATAATTAACATAAATCAACCTAAATTTTAAATCTATATTTGGGGGGGTATATGACAAAAGGCACCTTCGGGTGAATATAGGAGTTTCTATTTTACCTTAAAAATTATGAATATGGGGGGTTATATGACAAAAGGCACCTTCGGGTGAATATAGAAGTTTCTATTTTACCTTAAAAATTATGAATATAGTGCAAAATTAGTCTTCCACCCTAAGGGGTGTTTTCTCATATAACACTCCATATAGTGCAAAATTAGTCTTCCACCCTAAGTAAGGGGTGTTTTCTTATATAACACTCCATTTTCAAAAAACTTGAGATCGCGTAGGGTGTATAAGTGAAGCGTCATACACCAAAAATCATCAAATCGTGGTCAAAATATGAATGGTGCATGACGCTATCGCTTATGCACACTACATAAGACAATTTATCAATCAAACATATACGGCTTACGAGTTACATAAGACAATTTATCAATCAAACATATACGGCTTACGAGTTACGCTCGCTGTTGTCAACCCAAAATGTGGGCAAACAAAAAGACGTTTGCCCACCCTACCTGGCTAATGATAGCACCAATCCCTATAGAACCACCGCCAATAAGTATAAAAATATTGGTTATAATTATTACCTCTGGAATAGTGTAAAAGGATATATAGCCTAAAAAACCAGAACTTAAACCAACTATAGATCTTTGCAAATGAATTGATAGTTTCTAATTTTTTTCATGTTATAATGAAGAGTTTGCTTTCAAAAAATGGGTATTTTCTTAGTTTTAATCATGTACTATGTACATCCATTCCAAAATGATTCTCAATAAACCGTGCATGATTGATGGCCTTATGGCATGTCTTTGGTGCAAATTGAGATAAAAATGTTTTTTGATTTAACCTTTCATTATCTCACAGAAAAAACTCAATCCTATCTATTCATTTGCAAAGATCTATAATAAGAATTTAATCTCTGTTTTCATCCAAGTCATCATCCAATTTAGATAATTTTTTATTTATAATAGCTGATTGTATAAAATAACCATAAATGCCTAATGCAAAACCAATTAATACACCTATACTAGCAACTTTAATAATTCCATAGTATTCTAGACCTGCTGATAGAAAACCTATAAAAACACTCAAAAAACCTATAAAAATACCTTTATATTCATTCATTATTTTTATAAATACTTTTAATTGTATAACCACAAGGGATTATTCCTACACTACAATAAACTTAATTATTGTATATAGTGTCCATCCGGAAACGGCTTTAAAAATCCCAAAGCTGAAGCGTTGGACTCCAAACAATGGGCATCTTGGAGTCCAAATCTTTCGCTTTGGAAGTGTTTCCGGATGGACACTATCTAGTTGGTTTCATAATGGGTTTCACTTTGGGCAACCAAGGTTTCATACGTTGAGGTGTTTCATCATAAGTGATTTTTCCAATGTGTTTAAAAAAATCATGTACCTCTGGTATTTCTATCCGATTCTTGAGCGATTCATCTAATGCTTGATAGCCAGTTAAGATTGCCTGGATAGTTTTAAGAGGTCTTATGACAAATCTTAATTGTATTTGTGGGGGCTGAGTGTCATAAATAGCGGCAATCTGAATAAACAGAGTGGGAACTTGATAACCTTTGGTTGAAATTTTGTTATCTACAGCTCCACCATAGAGTATTTCATTCCTAAATCGGATTAGAAATACACCACCTGAACTCAGTTCTAAACCGGAATATGTAATAAATTCAGATAGTTTTATTAATTCTTGCCGATTTCTAATACCTAATAAAGTTAAAAACTGTAGAGAGGCATCTATAGTCAATACCATAGATTGATCCGGCCAATTATAGCTTTCAATCTCATTATCAGTCATGCTGAAAAGACTTTCTGAGGAAAGGTCTATAGGTTTTAATTTTGCCAAAACCTTTTCAGGGGTATCGTCTAAGTACGACATATACTTAAACCAAGGTTTTTTTAACAGATGTAATTGGAACACCGATTTTTCTAAAGTACCAAAAGACTCTGCATTAATAGGATATAGGACCACGCTGAAAGTTAATAATAAAATTAACCGAATAAATTTGACCCAGTTGAAATAAAAGTACATTAGCATTTTACTTTTTTTTTATGTTATGCTTTTGCAAAACTAATGTAACTTATTGATATAAGTTATATTATAGTTAAATTAATGAAATGAATTATGAGAGTTTTGCAAAAGCCTCACCTTAAAAATCAATAAGTGACATATTTAAATGCTTAAAAATAGATCGTCGCCAAATCGCATCAAAAACTTGAACATCAAGACAAAGCCAATGCCATTTATAAACATAAAATCATTATTTCTCAACACTAGCCAGGTAGGCCGTTGCACACACAAACCAACTCTTATGATAATGTCGGTAACTGTGTGCAACGGCATTCATTTTATTTGAATTAAAATTAAATAAAAGAAGCCGTTGCACACGATTGTAAGTATTAATGAAGCCAATGGTTATGTGTGCAACGGCCTACCTGGCTACTAGGCTTATTGAAAAAGCATAAAAATTGACGGGACCAAAACCACGAAATAATTAAGTATTGTGTCCCCAGAATTCTCCCCAGAATTCCGAATTCGTAGTAGTAAGTTACATATCCTACTTGGTTAATGCTAAATGAGG
The DNA here is from genome assembly GCA_029939505.1 of Thiotrichaceae bacterium. Classification (GTDB taxonomy): domain Bacteria; phylum Pseudomonadota; class Gammaproteobacteria; order Beggiatoales; family Beggiatoaceae; genus QNES01. The sequence continues at coordinate 2,960 of JAOZSV010000290.1, forward strand.
AAATGATGTACGAAGAATAATATTACCCTTATTAGACTTTAATACTATCTCTCTTGTTTCATACAGGAGTTCTATATTAACTTTACTTTCAAATGTTCCCAAAAAGAAAAAAAGTTCACATCTTCCAATTTCACATATATATACATATGCATCAATTCTTTCTATACCAGAACCAGTTGATTGAAAAATGCCTATAACTCTTAAACCACGCTCTTCCAACTTTAAAATACGCCCTAAATCAATTTCTTGAAAAGTAACAAATAACTGTGGTTTCATTTTGCTAACAAATGCTTTTAACTCACTTAATCCACCAGTTGAGTATGGAAATAGAACAGGATGATCACGAGCTTCAACATATTTGAAAGTAGTTGTCGTTAATATAATTGCCATTAACACAATACGACTGTTATTCCAAAGTAAACGTAATAATGATATTTTTAGCATAAAATATTGTTTTTGCTGTAAGTCAATAAAAAAACCATAAAAAAAGTGGATTGAGTTAATAACATACTGAGTTTGATTAACCCCAACCCGTTGATTTTCCGCATCATAAGAATAAACCACCTCCCCAGCTTGAACCAAACGATTCTTAGAATCAAACCGATTCACACCACCATTCGAGGTTTGAGTTTTTTTTTCAAAAAACTCAAACCTCGAAACCATATTCCCATCAGCATCAAACTCAACCGCTTCACCAGCAACCGTAGCCAACAGATTTGCCGCCTGGTAAGTCATCTCCAAATTAATATTAATATCTGGATCAGTATAAGCTGGGCTTCCTTTTGTCAGCCCAGCCTACGAGCGATGATTTTTTTTGTCCATATCACAATCACATTTTTGTCGATAAAGTTTATTCATTTTTCTTATTGATAAAAAAATTAATATAGAACCACTCACAAAAGATGTATATGATAAAAAAATAAATAATTTTGATAAAGTTTGGTATTTTACTTCTAATTGTCCTTCAATTTCCGGCGTTACACATAACCAACCATAATAAACACTAGTAATAAAAAACAATATTCCTAATATAAAAATAAATATACCTATAAATAATTTTAACATAATTATGTACTATCAAAAGTTCACAAAACTTAAAATCAACGCTGTGTGCAATTTTTTTGTTAAGTTATTTAGTAATTAATACTTTTTACGGACTCCTTACACACTTTTGAAAAAATGAGCATAACTCGTTTATTCATAAGGCTTAAAAAATGGACATCAAGAAATCCCGTCAAATAAGCTAATTTTCAGAAATTCTGGAATCCCCGTCTCGCTGAAAATTAAATGTCCATTTTTTTCAAACACTGTAAAGAGTCCGTTTTATGTAAAATCTATAACTTATAAGAAATTGCACACAACGTAAAATCAATAACAAAATATTTCAATTTTATTCTTGAGGCCCATATCTACATTTTGACATAACGTAACCAGCAAAACTTTGACATTGATTATATGGAGTCCATTCACCAATATCTTGTTTTGGTTTGATTAAATCATTAACACATTCCTCATCAACATTATGCATTAAGGTACAAGATGCTCCTGGTTCTGATGATTGACCTGAATGGTCTTTTGTTTTTACAGGATCATATGGAACATCTGCACAATCTTGACCGGGTATTGGACATTCCCCGCCCATACCAGATTCATGTTTATCTGTTTTAATCCAATGATGTCTTAAAAGAGGTCTTACCCATTCTGGAATCCAATCAATATTTATTTGTCGATCACACCAATATACAGATAACCCAAACGGATCAACAAAGTTCACAGGCTGTCCAGTAACAAAAGCATACCGATTAAGCGTCTGCCCCTCAAAAATATCCCCAAGCAAAACATCCTGATTAACAAACCGCCGAATCTCAGGACTATAAAACCTAGCTCGCATGTAGTAAAGACCAGATTCATCCGTCATCACCCCATACATACCATTAAACAAAAATGGCGTTGTAGAAACATCGCCACTGAGCAAAGTTCCATAAGGAGAATACTGAAACCGCTCAACAACCTGTTTGTTTTCATCCGTCAAAGCAACCGTACTTCCACGAAAATCAAAGTGGTAACTCAGATACTCACCATTTGACTCTTGCCCAATCAACCCTAAACCATACACATAATAAGTCTGTGTGCCATTGACTTCTGTTTTGACTAAGACTTGACTCAGCGCAGGTTGAGAGTTAATGACATACTGAGTTTGATTAACCCCAACCCGTTGATTTTCCGCATCATAAGAATAAACCACCTCCCCAGCTTGAACCAACCGATTCCTAGAATCAAACTGATTCAACCCACCAGAAAGCATATTTCCATCAGCATCAAACTCAACCGCCTCACCAGCTCGCGTAGGGTGTATAAGTGAAGCGTCATACACCAAAAATCATCAAATCGTGGTAAAAATATGAATGGTGCATGACGCTATCGCTTATGCACCCGACAAATGACAATTTATCAATCAAACATATACGGCTTACGAGTTACAAATGACAATTTATCAATCAAACATATACGGCTTACGAGTT
>JAOZSV010000291.1 GCA_029939505.1 Thiotrichaceae bacterium
TTCTTGCAGAAGACTAAATTACTGATGTGACGCACTATGTTTCCAAGATGTTTAAGAAATCTTTGAAAAAAATCGGATTTATTAACGGCGAAACGATGTTTAAGAAATCTTTGAAAAAAATCGAATCTAGGCTAAAGTTTTTTTGAAGAAAAAACTTTAGCCTAGATTTCTAAGCAAGCGGCGAAACGATGTTTAAGCGATTTTTGAAAAAATCGGATTTCTAAACTCGAATAGAAGCACCCTGCGTCACATCAGTAAATTATACCTAAAAATGGCAGTTCCCTTGTAAATTATTGAAAATTAAAAAAATTTTAGGTGGATGAATGTAAAATACTGTAACTAAAACGTTGTTATCTCACGTTTCGGGGATCGCATTTTTCAATAACTATTTGATTTACAAACTATTATTTCTTGTGCCAAAAGTCGTTTTCTTGACAACCCGTTTTTTCACCCTAAGTCCTTGATTTTCGGTAATCAGATTGGCGAAAACCAAGGGGAAAGGCTAAGCCAAACACACCGTTTTTCCAGCAATCTGGATTGGTCAAGAAATCGACTTTAACGATAATTTTATATTTTTATTTTTAATAATCAATAGATTACTGAAAATATTGAACCCCGAAACTTGAGTTGTTATAATTACTAATTTACAAAATAATTGCTATTTTTAGGTTATAGTGAAAACATTAAGATTGGGTCGGACAGTTTTTTTGAGATTCCTGAGTAACACAAATGTCAAATCCATCAATCTTGGCACAGATGACGGGTAATTGAGCGGCTGCTTTAAAATTCTCCAGATGCTTAGGGTGGAGTATATAAATTGTATCATGTCTAACTTTGCCCTGCCCTATTTCTTCGCGCAAGCTTTGGCAATATTGCATGGTTTTTTCAGCATCAAAACGGGCAGCCGTACCTGTATTGATAGTCATCCCGTGACTTGCTGCTAAGTATGAAAAAGGAAGATAAGGCGCAGCCGCTTCCCCACAATAGCGGGAATAAACTAAAGTAATGTGCTGATAATAGGGCATGGCCACTTTCCAATGATCTAAATGTAAAGGATTCTCCCAGCCTGGTGACGCTTTTGGATCCCAATGCCGTGCTGGATTATCACGTACTTGATGATGGGATTGATAAATGGGAGATAAATCTAAACTTTGAATAACCAAACCAAAACTCAGAAAAACATAAGCGGTTTTTGATGAATTGCGTCTAATTAACACGCTGATGATTAGAAAGAGTAGGGTATAATTAACAGGCCAAAAAAATCGACCCGATGATTGAAACATGGCTAATGAATTGAGTAACTGACTTTGAATATCTATGACTACCACATTGCCAATTGTCACCTTATTGCTCACAGCAAAAATGGTAAAGCCAATACAAACGATAATTAAAGGCAAATGCTTTTTAAGCGTTGAACGTTGCACCGGCTTTTTGCTCAATTCATAGAGCATCCAAACAGCCATTAGCAATATACCTGCACCAAGATAATTAAAGCCTTCATATTGACCGTCTGTAGCGGGAGGGACATCTCGAAATAACAAAGAACCGCCTCCCATCGCATTGAACGGTGAGAGCAGATTCATGGAATAATGACCCAAGTTAATGCCGGTCATGTTTTTGTTATCAATTAAAAAATAACCGGCTTGCCACCATAAGAATAAGCATGTCAGCCCCAATAGTGTCAATTGCAAAAGAGCAGGAGTCATTGACCATTTTTTCTCAACTAACCAAAAACGGGCAGTGAAAGCCGTTGCTAATCCAAGCAGCATCACTGTCAAATAAGGATGCACTAAAGCACCTATACTGATCAGCAACATCCAAGAGGTCAATGCTTGATAAGGTGATGGTTTGTCCCAATTTCTAAAATACAACCACAATCCTGCAAGCAACAACCAATGGCCACAAAGTGCTGCATGTCCAAGGCGGTGAATTAAAACGGGACTCATCACGAAAAATAACGTACCGATAGCTTGAATCAGTAGTTTTTTGCTCACTAATCGTATGAGTAGGGCAGCAAAGACTCCTTGCAAAATATAAGAGATGAATATCCATAAACCAATATATTGAAAATCTGCGGGCAAAAACGCGCTAAAAGGTTTAAATAGCAAAGCGAATAGCGGTATAGAATCGGTGTAACCAATAGATGTTCCAATTGGAAAAAAGTAGTTCGTGATTTTACCTAAAGGCCATTGCCAAGGTTCATTTCTGAAAAAATGCCACCCCATAAAATGCCATTGCCAATCCCCATGCATTACCCAATTGATTTGTGTGGGATCGACCATTTTTAACCCCAGTATATTGACAAAAAACAGCATAGCCAGAGCAGCACCCAAAGTCACTGTCATTACACTATGATTGTACTTCACAACAGCATTTACTAATAAGAGGGCAAACACCAAAGAGACTAATAACTGGGTGCTAATATTTTCTAAATAGGCATACGAACCAATCGGTGCTTGGTTAAAAGGAAAAAGTCCTTGTAATGTAAAAAATAAGCCAGTAATAATAACAATAGCCAACCATGATGTTAGCCAAGTGGATTTCATTTTCATATTTTGCGATTTAACGGTACTTTCAGCGCGTATTGAATTAAATGGGATGAAATTTCACAAGTTTTGGTAAGTGACGATTTTTAATGGGGAATTTAACTTTAATTGTAATAAAATCAATGGGTTATAATTAATTGCGAGTTCTAAGTCGTTGATTGTTTTCTAATTGACAAATCGCTGTCTTGAATTATCCCATTGAACTACCCCAGAGTCGTAAAATCAAGAATTTAATTTAGGTAGAGAAAAAATAAACGAAAGGTCAGATTTAATAATAATTTTTGTAACTACTCAGGGCAACCATAAAGGATTGCCCCTACAACATTTCAGCCTAAAGTTTTTCTTCAAAAAACTTTAGGCTGAAATATTCTTATGAAGACTGACGAAAATATTTTTATGTAGGGGTAATCCCTTGTGGTTGCCCTGAGTAGTTACTAATTTTTAAAATTAAAATTGCTGGAAAAAAGCAAAAAATTGACTCTATAAAATTTGTTAGATTACTAAAGCTAAATTTTGTGTTATAATAATTAATTGGAAATTAACCATTTTTCTTTTCATTAAGAAGTATTTTTCCCTCATAATAACATATCATTAAGATAACATATCATTACTTCTTTATGGCGGTGATAATTTATGGACTTAAAAGGTTTTTGTGCAGCACCCTGGGTAGAAGGCGTTTTATATCAAAACGGGGATTTACGTACCTGTTGCCGTAATGGCACTGTCTTTGGCAATTGGCAAACACTTGGATTACCTAACAACTGGCACAGTGAAAAATTCATTAATTTTAGAAAATCTATTGTCGATGGCCAGTTTCCCGATAATAGTTGTAAAAATTGCTATCATAATGGCACAGTGCGTTCATTGATCGGTGAGTTAAGTGGGCCTTTTAGCGTTTATAGTCAAATTATTTTCGCGTTTTTCAATAAAGAACGGCCTGAAATTGAAAAACTGAGTTCGCTATTCACATTAAAACAAGCAAATAATCAGAGTGAAAAAGTTCTCACACTGTATTTTTCTGCTCTACAAGATTTGGAAGCACAGTCGTTTTCATATCCCCTTGAAATTCAACAGGCCCTAAAAAAAATAAGCGTAATTGGACAAGTCACAAAAGCATTTTTAGAAGGGAATTTGAAGCCGCCTATTGTTGCTCCCTTTCGTCAAGTTCAATTGGTCGCAAAGTGCAATGCTCGTTGTATCCAATGTCCAGGCTTATATACCGGAGAAATCATCAATGGGCCAGCGTTAGATGAAAAGTATATAGAAGAGGCTTTTTTCCAGGTAGAAAACATTTTTGATTTTTTTATGATGGGATCTGAATTATTGGTATATAAGCGTTGGAAAAAAATTGCTGATTATCTCGTTTCTAACGGGGTAAAATTATCTATCTCAACCAATGGTATTCGTTTGATACCAGAAAACATCCGTTATTTGATTGATAACCAAATAGTACGTGTTCTTAACATCAGTATGGACGCTGCCACTAAGGAAACTCTGGAGTCCATTCGGATCAATGTCAAGTTTGATGAACTGCTTAAAAACATCGCTTTTCTGTTTCGTTATGCGACGGAAAAGAAGTATGATTTTAATTTATCTATTTCTTTTGTCTTAATGAAACGGAATTATGATGAATTTCCTAAACTGGTTAAGCTGATGAATCAGCTTAGAGGCGATAATCCATTTCCGAGGGTTCAAGTTTATTGTCAATCACTAGAAAATTATGGTTCGCCTGAAGAATACGTCGATTTTGTGAGCAGAGAACATCATACTTTGATTGATAAAGCTGACTTGGTGAAAACCTTTAAAGAAACGCTTAAAATCTCTAAAAGTACAGGGATACAAGTGGCCGCTTTTTATTCTCATCAACTTGAAAAATTTATTGAAGATGGCTGTCCTTTTCCACCTTCACCTATTTTTACCAAGGTAACATCCGCAACCGCTCTGGTTTTGCCAACTTCCAAACGAAAATCTTCTGGAACGGTTGACATCTCTCCGACTTTAGAACCTCAAAAAACGATTATACCTTTTGCTTATGTGATAACGGTGCCAAAGAAAGAAAAATCCAATGTGACTTTTTCTCCTAATTTGATGGTGCCACAAAGTGATCAAGGCATACCGGTTAAACTTTTTGCTTGTATAATAATAGGAAAAAAAGAGGTTTATATTGCTTCCCCGAATGGCCCATTTGGTTTGGTTAGTTGGGTACTTCATTCTGGCACATTAGAAAGCTTATTGAAGGAGGGAATTCCTGCATTTGCAAATAGCACGTTAGGGGAATTACAAAATTTCAATTTAGGATTACATTGCCTTGATTTAAGCGATTTTAATGGCATAGTTGACATTTTCACTGGTTATATGAACTCACCCATTTTGTCAGAAACAAATAAGCTTGAATTTGTGGGGACATCGTTCCGGGTGGCGTTTTCCTAGTACAGCAATAAGGAATAAAATTTTTCTCGTTCCCAAATTCCATTTTGGAATGACTTCCACAACGCTCCGCGTTGCAAGCATAGGGTCACTGCCATTAAATTAAGGGAAAAGTTAAGATTAATCAAAGAGTTATAAATGTAGGTCGGGTTAGCTTATTTCGCGTCGCGAAATAACGTAACCCGACTCCATCAATAAGAAGGAGGGTTGGGTTACGCTTCGCTAACCCAACCTACATCATAACTTATTGATAATTATACTATAAATCCTTTCGAGGTTTGAGTTTTTCTTCAAAAAACTCAAACCTCGAAAACTTAATGGCAGTGAAGCATAGGGTGCGTCCCACGCACATTTTAAAATGTGTGTCTGGATTGATAGTGCCTAGTAACGTCGCCTACGCTCGCTTTCATTTCTGTTACTCGATCATCAAGTTTTTACTCTTCCAACAATTGTAATAAACCTTTTCAAAGGGATTTCC
>JAOZSV010000455.1:151-1654 GCA_029939505.1 Thiotrichaceae bacterium
TGGAATACAACGCTTTAGCTTTGTCAAATGGAATACAACGCTTTAGCTTTGTCAAATGGAATACAACGCTTTAGCTTTGTCAATCCGTCCAAAAAACGCCCAAAGCTGAAGCGTTGGACTCCATTTTTAACTTAATTCGCATACAAAAAAATTAATTATAAGCGAAAAATTAATTATAACCAATTTGCTGGCAGTTTATTTATATAAGCGTAATAAGATACTAAAAAACTCAAAATTAAATCTGTTGCTAAATATTAGGTGAATAGGAATAATTTTTTTTCAATTTGTCCTGACATTATTTTCTACAGCACGTCTATAGTAAATATGTACTTAAATGTTTTTTCAATTTCTCCTGACATTATTTTTCTATAGCACGTCTATAGTCAGTATGTACATCCTGAAATAGGAATGAATTTTTTATCTATTTTTTGAGCGGCACAGGTAATAGGAGACTAAAACACTCAAAATTAACTTGTGCTGCTGTACATAATAAATACGCAAGATTTATAAATTAAACATAGGATGAAAAAAAATTATGTCAAATCGTTATGAAGACAATGGCAATGGCACGATCACAGACAATCAAACCGGGCTGATTTGGCTGAAAAATGCCAATGGTTTTGATCAACAGGATTGGGAAACGGCTAAGCAAAGCGTGGACAAATTAGCTGATGGAGAATGTGGTCTGAGTGATGGTTCAAAAGCGGGTGATTGGCGTTTACCTACTAAAGAAGAGTGGGAAGCGATGGTGGATAAGAGATATAAAGAGCCCGCACTTTCCAACGCTGAGGGAGAAGATCAGTGGAAGGAAGATGATGCGTTCTCAGGCGTGCAGACGTTCCTCTACTTGTCATCTACCGCCGACGCTAAGAACACGAACAACAGATGGGCCGTGAACTTCGGCAGTGGCTATATGAGCAGCGTCAACAAGACGAGCAAGTACTTTATGTGGCCAGTGCGAGGCTGAGTGTTGATCATTTGGTGATTTGACCCTTTGGACGCTTTAGCGCAGTAGGGTGTATAAGCAATAGCGTCATACACCAAAACTTAATCGGTGTATGACGCTTTGCACGTTCGGAGTGCGTTATGGCACGAATCACTACACCCGACGCTGCAATGCCATTAAGTTAAGGGCAGACACGCAGGTATGCCCCTACCAAACCCCGCGTATTATGTGATTGTAGGGGCGAACCTGCGTGTTCGCCCTGGCTTAACTTAATGGCATTGACCCGACGCTGGCTAAAAAACTCAAGATTAACTTGTGCTGTTAAATATTAGGTGAATAGGAAAAATTTTTTTTCAATTTGTCCTGACATTATTTTCTACAGCACGTCTATAGTAAATATGTACTTGGAAAAATTTTTTTTCAATTTGTCCTGACATTTTTTTCTACAGCACGTCTATAGTAAATATGTACTTGGAAAATTTTTTTTCAATTTCTCCTGACCTTATTTTCTACAGCACGTCTATAGTAAATATGTACTTGGAAAAATTTTTTTTCAA
>JAOZSV010000292.1 GCA_029939505.1 Thiotrichaceae bacterium
TTTTTCAAAAATCGGATTTCTTAAACATCTTGGAAACATAGTGCGTAACATCAGCATATAATTGATTTTTATATTTAAAAAATATGATAAAAATCAATAATTTATTGATTAATTTACCCAAGTGAGAGTCGGTGAATAGACAGAATTTATTTTTCTTGAAAATTCGTAACTACTCAGGGCAACCATAAAGGATTGCCTACAACAATATTCTTATGTCCTAAAGTATATACAGTCTGTTTCCTGATGTCAATGATCATCAACGAATTAGCAGTTCCCGCTAGAATTAAATGCAAATATATCAATAAGTTGCTTATATTTCATCTGAATAATTTACTCTATTTGTCATTTTCAAAATAACGATGTACTGAAACATAAGTTTTAATACTTTTCGAGGCTAAAGTTTTTTTAAAGAAAAAACTTTAGCCTCGAATGGAGTCCAACGCTTCAGCTTTGGCGTGGCGAAATCACGAATGCCAAAGCTAAAACATTCATGGCTAAAGTTTTTCTTCAAAACACTTTCGCCTCGAATGGACTCAATGCGTCATTTCTAATCTACATGGATTTCATGTCGTTTTGGTTTTTTGCAGACAACATTTCCACGTTTTGCAAAAAAATGTTTGAGATCGATTGGATCACGGATTGTGAGTTCAGACGGAATATCATGTTTGGAAAGTTCATACCTCAATTCATAGTTTAATTCTCTGTAAAAAACCTCCTTTTGGGAACGATAAAATTTATGCGGACGAGGTTGACGTTTTTTGAAGTAAAACTTAAACCTCGTCAAGTACTTAAAACGATTTATTTAGCAACCCTGCTCTGTTTTTATTGGTTTTCATTATTTAACCGTTCAAGCACAATCATTCCCCCATTCTCGCCAACAAATCCATTTGATGTTCCCGTTTTAGTGGCTCAATTAAATAATTCATATTGCCTTCTAAAATATCGTCTAATTTGTACAGCGTTAAATTAATGCGATGATCAGTCACACGCCCTTGTGGGTAATTATAAGTACGAATACGTTCAGAGCGATCCCCACTGCCAACGAGATTACGCCGCGTTTCTGCTTGTTCCGTTTCTTGACGTTCACGCTCAATTTGTAATAGGCGAGATTGTAATAGAGACATGGCACGGGCGCGGTTTTTATGTTGGGAACGTTCATCTTGGCATTCCACCACAATACCGGTTGGCAAATGGGTGAGGCGGATTGCGGAATCGGTTTTATTAACATGTTGTCCACCACTGCCAGAAGCGCGATAAGTATCTTCCCTAATATCCACCTTATTGATTTCTATTTCATCAATGGTATCCACTTCGGGCATGATGGCGACAGTGCAAGCTGAAGTGTGAATACGCCCTTGCGCCTCCGTTTCTGGAACACGCTGCACCCGATGTCCACCCGATTCAAATTTGAATTCTGAAAATACGCCTTGTCCAGAAACGCGCATAATAACTTCTTTAAATCCCCCATGCTCTCCTTCATTTTGACTAATGATTTCCATCTGCCACCCTTTTTTCTCGACATAGCGGCTATACATTCGCATTAAATCACCGGCAAATAACGCCGCTTCATCGCCACCTGTACCGGCACGGATTTCCAAAAAAGTATTACGATTATCATCGGGATCTTGGGGAATTAAGAGAAATTGTAGTTCTTCTTCTAAACGTTCATCCTCTGCTTGCGCTTGCGCTAATTCTTCTTCAGCCAAGATGCGTATCTCCGCGTCTTCATCGCGCAACATTTCTTTAGCCTCTTCAATGGCTTTTAAATTTTTACGATAATTTTGAAAACACTCGACAATTGGCTGAATTTCTGCGTATTCTTTGGATAAATCACGAAATTTGTTTTGATTGGTAATGATACTCGGATCAGCAAGAAGGGCATCTAGTTCTTGTAAACGATCAATTAAATTTTCTAATTTAGAACGGATGGAATCTTTCATAATTGTGTGTTGCTAAAATTTTCAGTTCAAAACCTTTTTAACGTGTTTTGGTTATACATGATAAAATCTAATTTTAATAGAGTTGTTACCCCATTATTTGGAAATAAACGATGAATACTCTTCAATACGTCTCAAATGGCAGTGTCCAAGTTGGCGTGATTGTTCCCATAGAAATCTGGCGACAAATCAAATTGGAAAAACAAGTAGCGGCAGAAAAACACTTAGACGCACTGGCTGAAATGGCTAAATTAGCGCGACCACTGGGTCCTGATGACCTTGCCAGCAACTTTGAATACTATACCAGTAGGAAAATAATTGATGAACCTGCCCAATGAAGTCTTTGTCGATACCTCGTTTTTCATCGCCTTATTAAATAGCAAAGATAAGTTTCATCAAAAAGCGACTAATTTGCAAGAGATTTTATCCGCTAATAAGACTAAAAAATTGACTAGCGAATATGTTTTACTGGAGGTGGGTGATGGATTATCAAATTGACGATTTCGGCATTTGGCTGTGCAAATTCTTGATCTGATTTATCAAGATAATTCCTTTGAAATCGTTCCAACTTCATCAGAAATATTTACCAAAGCATTGAAATTATTCAAAACGCGCCCGGATAAAGAATGGGGTATGACAGATTGTACCTCGTTCATCATTATGTGGGATTTAATGATTGATGCTGCTTTGACTGCTGATTATCATTTTCAACAAGCAAGGTTTCGTGCGCTTTTATTAGAACCTTAGTTTAAAGAAAATGCTGGGGGTCACTATCACTCTACCCAGTAGTCAACGACTCATTTTACAAAAAAAAACCCTGTTAAAAAACAGGGTTGAGCATCGGAGGAAATAATGAAGAATATAAAAAAAATGGTGGGCCTGGTAGGACTTGAACCTACGACCGATCGATTATGCGTACCACTATAGTTTTCACTACCCCTTTCAGGTTTATGGTCTGGACTGTCTCTTCTCTTTACGAGTCTGCCGTTCAGTCTCTACACCTTCTATATCAAGCTTGGCTCGGGATTGGCTTATCTTTATTAAGACTTAGCGTTCCCCGAATTTGACAGATTCTACTATAATGCCTGAAAATAAGCCTTATGAATTAATTCATAAACGATTATAATGTGACAATCAATAGCAACCCATTGGGATAAACCATCAGTCAATTTAGACTATTAGGTTTTTTCCCGCTAAGTCGACTGCTCTAACCACCTGAGCTACAGGCCCTCAACTTAGGTTTTGTCATCTAACCATTTTCAAGTTGGAAACATAATATCATATATTTTGAAAAAATCCAACATTTTTGATAAAAAAAATTCATTATTTGACAATTCACCGAATTTTATTGAAATAATTTAAGTCATCTCGTACTTTCCAAAAAATCGTTTGCATCATTTTTCTGATTTAGGCTATTAATTGAGATAACAATTTCATTGATAATTATTGACATTGTACTTAATGGAGTACAACTCTCAACAACTATGAATTCGAGGCTGACAGTTTTTTTGAAGAAAAAACTGTCAGCCTCGAAGGGAGTATCAACCCTTTATCCCCTCGCCTAATGGAAGCTTGGAGTTACTTTTTGGCTTGAACCCATTTTTTTTAACGTGGAAGGCTTTTCGAGGTTAAAGTTTTTTCTTCAAAAAAACTTTAACCTCGAAACCACTTTCAAGCTGGCTTCTATGATACTTTGCATTTTTCTAAATGTCAAGTTTTTAGATCAAAAGTCAAATAAATGTTTTCGAGGTTCAAGTTTTTTTTAATTAAAAAAACTTGAACCTCGAAAGTTATCAATAGTTTTGTGTACTATATAATTATTTCTTTTCACATTGGTATTTATATAAATAATATGGCAGATTATAACGTAATTACAATAGGTGGCGGACCTGCTGGCTATGTTGCGGCAATTCGTTGCGCTCAACTGGGTATGACAACAGCGTGTATTGATAAATGGGTTACGCCAGATTCCAAACCCTCTTTAGGCGGCACTTGTCTTAATGTGGGCTGCATTCCCTCTAAAGCCCTGCTGGATTCATCTCACCATTACGCCTTTTTGCAAAAACAAGCCGCCACTCACGGTATCCAATGCGATAATCTGAGCATCGATGTTGCTGCTATGCAAGCGCGTAAGGGCAAAATCATTAATATGCTCACTCAGGGCATTGCGGGTTTGTTTAAGAAAAACAAAGTCACCTCTTATTCTGGCACTGCTCGTTTAATAGGTGAAAAACAAGTTGAAATCACTACTCCAGATGGCAAAAAAGTCATTACGGCAGACAATATCATCATCGCCACTGGCTCAGTACCTGTTCAAATTCCCGTCGCGCCGCTTGATGATAAATGGATTGTTGACTCTACAGGCGCATTAGCCTTTGACAATGTGCCTAAACGCCTCGGCGTGATAGGAGCAGGGGCGATTGGCTTAGAATTGGGCAGCGTGTGGAATCGCTTAGGGAGTCAAGTGACTATTCTCGAAGCATTGCCCGATTTCCTCGCGATGGCAGATCGTAAAATTGCCACCACTGCCCTGCGGGAAATGAAAAAACAAGGCTTTAAAATTCATCTTGGGGCTAAAGTCACTTCGGCGACGGTTGCCAATGATGAAGTCACCGTTACTTACCAAGACAAAAAAGGTGAACAACAGCTTGTCGTGGATAAACTCATCGTCGCCGTTGGGCGTAAGCCGAATACGGAAAATTTAGGCGCAGCGGAATTGGGTATCCAAATAGATGCGCGTGGCTTTATTCAAGTTGATGAACATTGTCAAACCACGTTACCCAACATTTATGCTATTGGAGATGTCATTGGTGGTCCAATGTTAGCGCATAAAGGCTCTGAAGAGGGCGTAATGGTTGCGGAGCATTTAGCGGGTGAAAATTCTGAAATGTCTTACGAAACAATACCTTATGTTATTTATACTTGGCCTGAAGTCGCTTGGGTGGGCAAAACAGAAGAGCAACTTAAAGCGGCTGGCATTGAATACAAAATCGGCCAATTCCCCTTTTCCGCCTGTGGTCGAGCGAGGGCGCATGGCGACACGAGCGGCATGGTTCGCATGATTGCAGAGGTAGAAACAGATCGCATATTAGGCGTACATATCATTGGCATTTTCGCCTCAGAATTAATTGCCGAAGCAGTGCTTGCCATGACGTTTAAATCCACTGCCGAAAACTTAGCAAAAACCATTCACGCGCACCCCACCCTATCCGAAGCAGTGCATGAAGCCGCTTTAGGTGTAGATGGGCGGATGATTCATGCTTAGGAATGGGGTTTTAATCGTTTCCAAAATGTAACTACTCAGGGCAACCATAAAGGATTGCCCCTACAACAAGATTCTTATGTCGAGTGACGAAAATCTTCTGATGTAGGGGCAATCCCTTGTGGTTGCCCTGTTACTCCAAAATTTAAATGCCAAACCTGACAGGTTTTAAAAACCTGTCAGGTTTAGTTTCGATGCTTAGAAAATGAACTCACAAGACACCATC
>JAOZSV010000293.1:0-4011 GCA_029939505.1 Thiotrichaceae bacterium
CAATCCAAATCTGAAGGTTTGGACTCCAATCCAAATCTGAAGGTTTGGACTCCAAGGCTTCATTTAATGGAAAGAGGTCTATTCACCATTCATAATTCATCATTCACCATTCACCATTCATCATTCACCATTAATTTAAAATGAACAATATTTTAGAGTTAAAAAACATCCTAATTGTCGATGATGATCCAACCAGCGCATATCTTCTTTCTATCATACTTGAAGAAAATGGATACAAAATACGAGTCGTGCATCATGCTGGGGCTGTGTTTAATACAAACTTGCCTGATTTGATTTTATTGGATATTAAAATGCCAGAGATGAGTGGCTTTGAACTTTGTCAACAATTGAAAGCGTCGGAGCAATATCAAAAAATTCCGGTGATTTTTATCAGTGGTTTAGAGGAAACGGCTGATAAGATTAAGGGCTTTCAAGTCGGGGGCGTTGATTACATCACTAAGCCATTTGCTCCCGAAGAAGTGTTGGCACGAGTTAAAACGCATTTAACCATAAATGCCATGCAAAAACAGCTTGAAATTCAAAATCGGCAATTACAACAAGAAATTATTGCGCGTCAACGATTTGAAAATCAACTTCAAAAGAGCGAGGAACATTATCATTTACTATCGGATAAGTTAGAAGTGCGAGTTGATGAACGGATAAGGGCACTTGCAAGAGCGAATAAAGCATTACAGTATGAAATTGATGAACGCAAACAGGCAAAAAAAGCCTTACAAAAAAGCGAAACCCTTTACCGTTCCTTTACAGATGATGTATTGGAGAATTTAATAGTGGGTATCTTCATTCTTGATGCTGATTTTAAAGTGGTTTGGATCAATAGGGCAATTGAACGCTATTTTGGTCTTCAAAGAGAGGCAATTATTGGTAAGGATAAGCGACAACTTATTCAAGAAGGAATCCAAACGATCTTTGCTGATCCAAAAACTTTTGTGAAAAAGGTGTTCGCAACCTACGATAATAATACTTATGTTGAAAATTTTGAATGTCATCTGCTTCCCAGCGGCGAGCGAGATGAACGCTGGCTTGAACACCTGAGTATGCCCATTTACTCCGGAATTTATACTGGTGGGCGCATTGAACAATACTATGATATTACTGATCGCAAGCAGGCTGAGAAAGCACTTTTAGAAAAAACAGCTTTCATAGATAGCATACTTCGCTATTCTCTCAATCAGTCTATCGCTGCAACTGATCTTGATTTTCGCATCACTTATTATAATCCGATTGCTGAAAAAATATTTGGATACACAGCGGAGGAAGCAATTGGCAAAACGGTGATGGAGATACACACTAAAGAAAAAGTGAGTCATGCGAGATTTCAAAGAGCGATAAAAATCGTACAAAAAGAAGGGGAATATCGCTACACTGTTGTAGATGAAAAAGAAGATGGTACCCATTATGTTGATTCCAGAGTGTCTGGCATTTTGGATAAAAATGGCGAAATTATTGGTTTTTTATTGTTATCAAGTGATGTGACTGAGCGTAAACGTAATGAAGCCGCTTTACGAGAAAGTAAAAAACAACTTCATGCCATCTTAAATAATAGTGCAACCGTTATTTTTCTGAAAGACATAACAGGGCATTATCTTTTTATCAATAAGCGTTTTGAAGAATTATTTCAGATTTCAAATGAAGAAATCTCCAATAAAACTGATTATGATCTTTTTCCAAAAGAAAATGCGGAACTATTTGTTTCTCACGATCAAAAAGTCATTGAAAGTCAATCTTTATTGAAACTTGAAGAAGTATTCCCTCAAAGTGACGGATTACACACTTACCTCTCGGTTAAATTTCCCTTATACGATACGAAAGGTGATATTTATGCCGTTTGTGGAATGGCGACTGATATTACTGAACGTAAAAAAATAGAAGAAGAATTAATACAAGCCAAAGAAACCGCTGAATCTGCGAGTCAGGCGAAAAGCGAATTTCTGGCTAATATGAGCCATGAAATACGCACTCCCATGAACGCCATCATTGTCTTAACACAGCTTGTGCTAAAAACAGAGTTGACTGCTAAACAACGAGATTTTCTCACGGATATAAAATCGTCTTCTCAAGCATTACTGAGCATTATCAATGACATCCTTGATTTTTCAAAAATTGAAGCGGGTAAGTTGAGCATGGAATCGGTCAACTTTAATTTGGAAAATGTATTGAATCGAATTTCTAATATGCTGGGTATGAAAATTGAGAAAAAAGGGCTTGAGCTATTTATAACTATTGATACGAATATTCCCCATCATTTAGTCGGCGATCCTTTGCGCTTAGGGCAGATTCTTGTTAATTTGACGAATAATGCAGTCAAATTCACGGAAAATGGCAAAATTTTTATTAAAGTAAAATTTATAGCACTTGAAACTGAGAAAGTCAAACTACATTTTTCTGTTCAAGATACGGGTATTGGTATTTCACAAGAAATCATAGCTCATTTATTCGACGCTTTTACTCAAGCGGATGGATCGACTACCAGAGAATTTGGTGGCACGGGATTAGGGCTCGCTATTTGTAAACGTTTAGTTGAAATGATGGGCGGGGAAATTTGGATAGAATCCAAACTGGGCAAAGGAAGTATTTTTAACTTTACCGCTTTTTTTGGAATGAGAGAAAATCAAGTTTCTGGCAAAAACTTGGGGCATGAAAATATTTCTCAAGAGGTTGATAAAACCCAAGAGGTTGATAAACTCCTGCAAAACATTCAGGGCGCACGAATTTTATTAGCTGAAGACAACGCCATTAATCAAAAAGTGGCTCGTGAGATACTGGAAAGCATAGGGCTTATCGTGGAAATAGTGAATAACGGCAAAGAAGCGTTGGCAGCAATAGCTCATAAAAGTAGATTTGACGCTATACTTATGGATGTACAAATGCCAGAGATGGATGGCTATGAGGCAACCCAGTTAATTAAACGCCAACATCGTGAATGTCCTATTATTGCCATGACGGCTCATGCCATGAGCAGCGACAAAAATAAATGCCTAGAAGCGGGTATGGATGATTATGTCAGCAAACCAATTGATGTCGATCAATTATTTATCGTATTAACAAAATGGATAAAACCTAAAAATATCGGCTTTCAACAGGAAGTGATCACAAAATCCGTTTCTACCAGAAACTTTGAAGGGCAAGAAGAATTACCCGACAAACTCCCAGGCATTAACATTAAATCTGCCATCAAGCGGCTTGGTGGCAACAAAAAATTATTCAAAACGCTGCTAAAAGATTTTGATAGAGATTATCAAAATGTCGTTAATGACATCCGCGCAGCCCTTAACAAGCCAGATTTTAAAACAGCCCAAAATTTGATTCACACGCTCAAAGGAGTGGCTGGCAATATTTCAGCCTATCAGTTGCAATCCGCAGCGCGTGATTTAGAAATGGCTCTCAAAGAAGCGCGTTTAGATGATGAGATTAATACTTTTATAGAACAACTGGAAAATGCGTCTGCACAATTATTAGAATCTATTCAGATTTTAAAAGACAAAGAGGCTGAAACGGAAGTTATTGATTATAAAGCAGAAATTTCTTTTAAAAGCATTTCCCCTTTATTAACTGAGTTAGCAAAATTGATTGAAGAAGGTTGCGCGGATTTTGAGGAACTCTTAGAAAAGATCAAGCAACATATCAAGGGAACAGAGTTTGCATCTGAATTGAAACAACTAGAAGTGTGTTTGGATAAATTTGACTTTAAGGGCGCGAAAAAACCCTTAAATGTTATTATTAATGCGCTGAGTACAGCGGATTGACGCTATAAACGGATTAGTTCCACCGATTTCATCGGTGGCTATTCACATTTCACCCCGTTGGGGTGAATTCGTTTCAACCCCGAAGGGGTTAAACATGAATAGCCACCGATGAAATCGGTGGAATGAAATCGGTGGAATGAAATCGGTGGAATTCAAATTGGAATAAACCCGCGTCACATCAGTTCCACCTCATCGGTGGCTATTCACATTTCACCCCGTTGGGGTGAATTCGTTTCAACCCCGA
>JAOZSV010000293.1:4111-5423 GCA_029939505.1 Thiotrichaceae bacterium
ATCGGTGGAATGAAATCGGTGGAATTCAAATTGGAATAAACCCGCGTCACATCAGATAATTATTCAGTCGTTTATTGATTAACTCTTTGATTTATAAAAAATTATTAAAAATCCTTGTAGTTAGTTCTAATTCAAACCTTTGTCACTGAAAATTGAAATGCAAAAAATATTAATCGTAGATGACACACCAGCAAACGTCAAATCTCTGCTTAACGCATTAAAAAATCCTGATTACAAGCTATTTGTTGCCACAAACGGAACAAATGCTTTAGAAATAATTGCCTCTAATTCCCCTGATCTTATTCTCCTTGATATAGTCATGCCAATAATGGATGGCTACGAAGTGTGCAAAAAACTCAAGGCAGATAAAGCCACAAAAAATATTCCAGTGATTTTTATCACAGCGCGAGATGATAATGAAGATGAAGAATTGGGATTTGAAATGGGAGCAGTGGATTATATTACTAAACCCATTAATTCATCGACTGTTCAAGCACGAGTAAAAACCCATCTAAAGTTAAGACTGGCTTACAAAGAATTAAAGCAGAAAAACATTGCCCTAAAAGAATCTTCTCTATTACGTGAAAATGTGGAACGTATTATTCATCATGATCTTAAAACGCCGCTTAATGCGGTTATCGGCTACTCCGCATTGCTTAAAGAAGAAATGACACTCAAACCAGAAGAAAGAGAAATGTTGGAAAAAATTGAGGATTCTGGTTACAAAATGTTAAATATGATCAATAATTCCCTTGATATCTATAAAATGGAAACGGGGACTTATCAATATGATATTGATTTTGTTGATATTTTAAATGTACTTAACAAAGTAGTCGCCGATACAAAAAACCTTTCAACCATAAAAAAATTATCGTTGAAGATTGATGCCATTCAAGATGAACTATTCGTTCAAGGAGAAGAACTATTATGCTATTCCCTATTTGCCAATTTGGTCAAAAATGCAATAGAAGCATCACCGAAATCCAGGCATATCACCATTTCACTGACTGAAAAAGACACGGCAATAATTCGTATTCATAATCAGGGCGCAGTGCCAAAAGAAATTCGCGATAACTTTTTCGATAAATATATCACCGCAGGAAAACAAGAAGGAACTGGATTAGGAACCTATTCCGCTAAATTAATGGCAGAAACACAGGGCGGAAGTATTCATGTTGAAACATCAGAAGAAATGGGTACGACTGTAACCGTTTTATTGCTTAACTGATGTTACGCAAGGTGCTTCCAAATTCTGCCAAATTTCACCAAATTCCACCGATTTCATCGGTGGCTATTCACATTTCACCCCGTT
>JAOZSV010000294.1 GCA_029939505.1 Thiotrichaceae bacterium
TTTTTCAAAAATCGGATTTCTTAAACCTCTTGGAAACATAGTGCGTAACATCAGTTAATGAATTGTAAATTCGACTCGCCGATTGCGTTGATCAATTTCAGTTTTCGTTAAATTTTTCCAACGAGGCGGCAATGGTAGCAGTTGCCTTTTACCTCTACCTTTCGCATTGATTCTGGCACGGATACCCAATTCCTGCAAATAGCTTTTTACGGCTAAAGAGCGTTGTTTTGATATTTTATCGTTAACGCGATGGTTCCCCTTTGCGTCAGTATGTCCTGTCAAAGTGACATAGCTTGCGCGTTGCTTTTTGATATGCTTAGCCAGTTTTTCTGTCGATTTCTCACCTTCTCGACTCAATACATTACCACCAAACTTAAACTGTATTGGCATCGGATATCCGTTATCAACCCCGACAGAACGTATTATTGGACGTTTCTCCAGGCGTATTGGTCCGATCACCTCTCCGGCTAAAAGTTGAGCATCCAAAGCCGATTGCAAAACGTTATCAATCTCAGCTTGTGCCGGTTTCTCAGGCGTTTTCTGAGAATCGTTAATTAAATCAATGGCTTGATTGAAATATTGAGCGGCATTTCGCCATTGTTTGTGATAAGCCGCAATATCCCCATGCACGACTTGCGTATTCCATACCTTTATGGGCGCACGTTTCAGCCATGTTTCAGCTTCAGCGACTTTGCCCTTTTGCAACAAATTTCTCGCTTGTGCTGCCGCAATTTGTGCCATGCTACGCTTGACACCGTCTAAATAGGAGTTCGGACAATCAGATTGCCTATTGAGCTTCGCTAACAAGTTCTCCAATCTATCTAAATCACGGTTCTGTATCGCTTGGCTCACCTGTGATTTATGGGCAGTACAACTATGATGAGTGCTCGTCGTCGGACTGTTAGTCACACAGCCGCTAACCCAAAATACCATGACAAAAAAAACCGTCAAATTATTTTTCATAATTAATCCCCTTTGTTATAAGAAAATGTTTCATATTCAAAGACTTGGCTATACCATGTCTTTGAGACAGACTTTTCCAGTTTATCATATAAATCGTTCAATGGGTTTTTTGCCTCCTCCATTTGCATGTTACTGGCAAAAGGTAACGCGCTAATAATGCCTAATGGTAGTTCATTCTCTTTTACCAATATTGCGACCAAAATTTCTTGACCCGTGGGTTCCTCAATCACAAATCTCGGCAGATCATAAGGATCATCAGGATCGGGAATAATCCGTTCTTGATCCTTATTGAGTTTAAGATAACTGGGTTTTTCTTGACTGATACGAGGAATCAGTTGCGATAATGCGCCCTGACTATTGATATTAAGCACTAACAAGTAGCCATCACTATTGGTTTTAAAGTGCATGTACATGCTTTCACCCACATTTAAGATGCTGGGTGATATTTCTACCTGCAAATCATCCGAGTTATTGTCAAATAGGCGGTGAGCTAGTTGAAATATGGTCTCAGGGGGCGGAACGACAATTTTTTCAGGCTCATCACCTGTTATTTCTACCACTGGGATTTCTGCTTTATCGCACAAACTCCAGCCAAATATTTCGGAAATTTCACAGCTTCCAATAACAAGCTCGAACAAAAGCACTATTAAACCTAAAACAGCAACCAGTTTGACGAATGTAGTTCCTCCCCACTCTTTAATTTGTTGGATGGAATTGAAAAGAAAATGGTCTGAATTCAAAGAATCTTCAGATTTATTGTTTTTTTGTCCTTTTTCGTTAAACCTATTATCGCTCATCATATTTTCCTATTGGAATTGATCCTCATGCTTGAACCTATCCCACTATTCAATCAATGGTGAAAAATGAATAAAAATCTCCTGATTTTTGAGAATCGCGTCAAGAAATCCTTTCAAAAAATCGGATTTCTAAGCTCAAAAACGAATAGGGCTGGATAGGTTCTTTGAACAATCATTCTTAAAGTGAGTTCGAGGTTTCAGTTTTTCTTCAAAAAATTTCAATCTCGAAACCAATATTGCCTTCGTGAACCATTAACCACTTTACTCGTCGTTGCTCAGAAATTTTCACTCTTTTATTATTTGAGAATTATCAGAATAAAACCTAAAATAATGAAAGCATATTATGCAGAATTTTTCCAGAAAAATCAATTCTATTATTTAAGTACAGAGTCAGACCTGTCAGGTCTAGGCGAACATGCGTGTTCGCCCCTACACCTACGATTCTCTCTCTGGATCATAAAAAGACATCTGGATAGATTCACAAACCCTTTGTAGCGATTGTTCTGAAGTGACCATAATTGGTTGATATAACGGTAGTTTTTTTACTATCGCTAAGTGTAACGCATCGTTTGAACCAATGGCGAATTTGGCGTGTTCCAATAAAATCGTCTCTGCGAGTCGATACACGTTATCAGGACTATCAGGACATTCAAGCATTTCAAAAGGGCGAGAGGTTGGATTTATACCTATATCCTTCCTGAGATGAGTTATGATAGTACGAAGTGTTTTTTTCTGTATTAATTTTTGACGGAAGAAAGTCGTTACTTTGCCTACCAATTCCAATGAGGTGATGGGTGAAATTAAAATGGGAAAATAATAATTGGCTACCAAACGACGTATTCGCAAAATGCCTTGTTCTTCCTGAAAATGTTTTAGCAAAGGATTATAGTATTTCAGTAACGCATTGGTGTCAAAATAGTATCTTTGCTCGACAATATTATTCATCTTGTGACACCTTAGCCTGGCACGATGGAGACTAAACGCCTGATTTCTTCAGGCGGAACACCTTCTGCTAGTGCTTTGGTTCTGGCAAAAAAACTGGCTAATAATTCCGGCAGCTTGAGACGATATTTATCAAACCAATCAAATACATGCGCTTTTATAGCCGCCACAGCATCGGCTCTATCACCATGCCCAGTTAAAATGATCATGTCGGTGTTGATGCCTTCTTTATCAGCCTGACGCACAACTTCAATGCCATTCATTTTAGGCATTTTCATATCGACAATCGCTACATCAAATTCATCCGCTCGAAGTTTTTCAAGCCCTTCGATCCCATCAGAAGCGGTTTCAACAATAAAGCTTCGTTTGGTAAAGTAGTCTTGAAATGTGGTTTCGAGGCTAAAGTTTTTTTAAAGAAAAAACTTTAGCCTCGAAAGGATGTGATTGTCATCATCTACAATTAAGAGTTTGTATTTTCGTTCCATCGTTTTTTTTCCTCTAATAAGGGCAGATATATCAGAATAAAATCTAAAATAGTGAAAGCATATTATGCCGAATTTTCCAAAAAAATCAATTCGAGGTTCAAGTTTTTCTTTAAAAAACTTGAACCTCGAATCCTATCTATTTACCTACTCTCATTCTGAACGGATTGTCATTAAATCATTGATTTTATTATATTAAATTAAATTAATTAAAAAACATAAAAATCAATCCTTTGAAACAGAGTATTTATTCTGAAAATTCTGTTCGAGGCTAAAGTTTTTCTTCAAAAAACTTTAGCCTCGAACATTCTGAAAATTCTGATTCAAATTACGTTAGAATGTTGACTTAATAATACATTTACTGTACAAAATTGTGCATCGTCTGTTTTTTGCCTGTCACAAAATTGGTTTTTTACCATGAAAATGCGAATGAGATCGTTTTGACTTTTTTTAATCATTTGATGGAGGGATTATGAAACATTTCATAACAAGGGCAAGCATTGGTGCTTGGTTTTGTTTGGATATTTTTTAGTCTGTCTGCGCAGACTGTTTTCAGGATGGCTTCAACATGTCTGCCAGATAGTAGGTACGATGACGGTTACAATGCGGGCTTGGGTGCTTGTCTAGCCCAAGAGAATGTCCATTAACCACTCGACGCTGAAGCGTCGATGTACGCATTCCCACGCTGGAGCGTTGGAACGAGAAAACAGGATAATTAGTATGATGATAGCAACACAAAATACGACTCAACAACTTTTAAAAGAAATTCAACAAACCCCCGTTGAATATCTTCCCATACTTCTGTGTATTGTCAAATCCTATCGTGAGGCAGTTACTTTGAATACGGCAAGCGAAAGTTTTCGCCAGGGCTGGAAAGAAACATTATCTGATGAGACTCATCCTATCGGCAGCTTGTGGGATGATATTGATGCAATTTAAAAAGGATTTTAGCAAATGGAAATCAGATATACTTCCGAATTTAAACGTAATGTTCGACAATTGGCAAAGAAATATCGTCGTATTCGTTCTGACATTGAACCCGTGATTGAACGATTACAAGCAGGTGAAATGCTTGGCGATCAAATTCCTCGTATCGAACAGATATTATACAAGCTTCGTGTTCGTAATAGTGACGTTCAAAGGGGAAAAAGTGGTGGTTATCGCCTGATTTATTGTCTTCAAAATACTGAACAAGTCATTTTAGTGACTATCTATTCTAAGTCAGAACAAGATAATTTTAACCAAACTCAAATTCGCCGTATGTTAGACGAAATGAGTGAATCTAAAAATAACACTTGATTGAAAAGGGAATACGGCGTGGCTGGCAGCAAAATTGGTTTTTCACCATGAAAATGCGAATAAGGTCATTTTGACTTTCTTTTAATCACTTGATGGAGGTATTATGAAAAACTTCGTAACAAGGGCAAGCATTTCTACGATGTTTGGTTTTATTTGGGTATCTTTTAGTCTGTCTGCGTTTGCAGCAAGCGTTTTTGAGGAGGGCTTCAATGCAGGTTTGGCTGCCTGTCCAACCTGTCAAATCTGTCAAATCTGTCCAACCTGTCCGCCTGATAGATACAATGACGGTTACAATGCAGGTATCACATCATGTCCGATTATGCCTGATAGGTATCAGGAAGGCTACGATGCAGGTATCACATCATGTCCGATTATGCCTGATAGGTATCAGGAAGGCTACGATACAGGTCAGTCCACATGTCAAGTATGCCCTCCTGCCCCTGTTTGTCAAGATAATTTTAGCGTTGGCTACGATGTTGGTCAAAGTGAGGGCGTAGAAGAAGGTAGAATGCAAGGCAGGGAGCAATGTCGAAACGATCCTGCCGCTTGTGGTATATTCACTGATATGACAGATGCGACCCAAAACGCCATAAAGGATTTTTGTGGTGAAGATCCTTTTCGTTGTTTTGATCAGATCGCAACTGTTCCCTATGGTCCTATCGACGATGCTTATTGTGATAATAAGACTAAAAACTGTTATTCTGAGAATGGTCTTTATCTTTCCACTGTTTACAGCGAATATGATACGAATACGCCTTTTGTCAAAGATGTGCAAATGGATATTTTGATGGGAGGACAAAATTTGTTGTTTCTTTTAAAGAAGATGGAATTTGTTTATTAACTGATGTGACGCACTATGTTTCCAAGATATTTAAGAAATCAGATTTTTGAAAAAAAATCGGATTTCTAAGCGGCGAAACGATGT
>JAOZSV010000295.1:0-3070 GCA_029939505.1 Thiotrichaceae bacterium
TTGATCAGATATTTGAGAATGTATGGAAAGTAAACAGAGAGTCTGATGAAAACCCATTGTTCATTATTGTCAAAAGATTTATGAAAATGGGATAAAACTTACTGAAAAGGAAATGGAACCATAAGAGAATAGTTCGATCTCTCTTGTTACCCAAATGGGATATTACTATTGAGCCTTTAATTGGGTAAGTTTATTTTTTAAAGGTTACTCAACAGAGTTTTACACAATGGTCAGAAAAATAACTTCATTGAACTCCGTCACATTGGTTTGATTCGTGT
This sequence comes from Thiotrichaceae bacterium, assembly GCA_029939505.1. Taxonomy (GTDB): domain Bacteria; phylum Pseudomonadota; class Gammaproteobacteria; order Beggiatoales; family Beggiatoaceae; genus QNES01. The sequence goes on from JAOZSV010000295.1 coordinate 279, forward strand.
TGTGCTTATTACCAGCGATGGTATTGAAACTCAAGCGTAAAGTCAATGTTATTAATTGTTTGAATCAGAATTAAAGAATTAAAGAATTAACAGAATTAAAAACCAAAAAGATTAAATCTTAATTCGTAACTACTCCGCCCTAAATTGAGTACAACGGATTAGGGAATTCAACGGATTTCTCCTCCTCAAATGACAATCATTGAGCACAACTCCGGTAAGTATCCGTTCATCCGTTGTACTAAATCAAGTTGAAAAATCCGTTTGATTCTTAAATCCGTTGTACTAAGACTGAGTAGTTACGATTTTTTTTAAATCCACATTCGTCAGTCAAACTATGGCAACCGATTAGAAGGCTTCAAAATCACAACATGTCCATTGAAATGACCTTCCAATAGATAAGAGTAATGGAGAGGAGATGGACCGGCATGAATAATCAAATCTCTTCCATCCAATATGCCATTCTTATTGGAATCTCCTGAAAGCGCACCAATATGTTGATATTGCCTCGCACCAACGTATCGAACGGCGATAAAATCACCGGTATAGACTTCTTTTCCCCACTTTAAATTTTTACTCGGCACACCATTGGCTAAGTCAAACTGGCTGCGTTTGGATAATTTGTTGACTAACATGGCGACATTATAGTTTTTCTTTATAGACTTATTACGCCATTTGGCATAAGCCGCAACCAACACATCCGCACAATCGACCCCAATATAATGATTACTTTGATAGTTGATTGAACCAAATAAGCCCGGTACATTAAAAAATGTTGTTAAATAGCCAATATATCCTTTACCATTTCTGATTGAAACGCGAAAGACTTTTGGAGATAATCCCCTTTCATTTGAGTTTTCAATTCCCGCCGATTTTGTGATTTGACCGTTTTTTTCAATTTCCACCTGAAACCAGAAGCTACCGAAATTTTTCTGATAAAAACGAGAATGAGAGAGTTCTTCTTTTAACCGTTGTTTCTCCGTATCAGAGTGTTTTTCAAAAGGGCGTATTTTCCATTTTCCACGAAAGTGGGTTAATTCTTTGCGTTCATAATCAATTTTGCCAAAGCCCACCCATTTATAAGGATTGGCTTCCCAAGGATGATTCGCATTTTTATAAATCTTAGAAATGTCAGGAAAAATCTGATACCAACGAATAGTGGCGTTTGATATTTTTGTTGTCTTTAAGGTAATCTGTTGCCCTTTTGTTGGCGTGATCGCCTGAACCTTTTCCCAAGGTTCATTATCAATACGGGAATGAATTACAACCGCAGCGAAGCTGCTGTTTACCATAAAAAATAGTAGAAATGTATAAAGAAAATGCTTTAAAAACATGGTGTTATCTCCGTTTTTGAATGGTGAATGAAAGAATATGCCCCTCGTTCCCAAGCTCTAGCTTCAATGTCATTAAGTTAAGCCTTGGAGTCCAAACCTTTAGATTTGGGAGTGGAGTCCAAACCTTTAGATTTGGGAGTGGAGTCCAAACCTTTAGATTTGGAAGTATTCGAGGTTTGAGTTTTTTTGAAAAAAAAACTCAAACCTCGAATTGAGATTTAAGCGAAATAATCCAAATCTGAAGGTTTGGATTCCAATAAATATTCCTTTCGAGGTTTGAGTTTTTTTGAAAATTCAAACCTCGAAAACTTAATGGCAGTGAAGTTAGAGCTTGGGAACGAGGGGAAAGCGTTGAACTCCAAAAACGGTACAAAGCTGAAGCGTTGAACTCCAAAAACGGTTATTCACCATTCAATTCAGGATTCGCGCTAATCCTTGCCCCATCAACACATTTTCTTGCACTCTCCTTTCAGACAACCAAGCGACATGATTAGCATCTAACAACATAATCACTGTCGAACCCATATTGAAACGCCCCATTTCATCACCCCGTTCTAAAACCGGTGCGTTTTTTTTATCGTAATGCCACTGTTGAATTTGAGAAGAGGGCGTAAGTGTGTCAGCCCATACCGTTTCTATACTACCGACAAAGAGTGCCCCCACTAAAATTAAGGCCATTGGACCCAGTTCCGTCTCAAAGAGAGTGATAACACGCTCATTACGCGCAAACAAATTCGGTACCACTTCCGTTGTCCGTTGATTTACGCTAAATAAACGTCCTGGAATAGAGATCATCTCCTTCAATTGCCCTGTCATGGGAATATGTATACGATGATAATCTTTAGGTGACAAATATAATGTACAAAATAAGCCATCTTTAAACAATGCCGCCATTTCTTGATTGCCACCCAATAAATCTTCTAATGAGAAAAAATGACCCTTAGCTTGTAACAAATTGCCCTGATTAATTTGACCGATTTGGCTAATTTCAGCATCTACTGGACTAATAATTTCAGCTTCTGCCAGGGGGCGTGCTGTCGGTTTAATGGCGCGAGTGAAAAATTGATTAAAGCTGGCATAATCACGCAAATCGGATGATTGTGCAATAGTCATATCGACACGATAGATTTTAATAAATTGTCTAATAAGCCAGCGGGTGATAGCCCCCATTTGCAATCGAGTCAATTTTAAGACTAATCGAGAAAGTAAATGTTGTGGAATAAGATATTGTGGCAACGTTAAGAGCTTATTCCTTAATGAAGGTTTTGAATTCATATTTTTTTATTCCGTGTTCAAAGCGACATTCTATGGAAAAACCTCAGAGGTTTAGCTACCAAATACGGTGGAAAAACCTCTGAGGTTTCTAAAACCTCAGAGGTTTAGCTACCAAATACGGTGGAAAAACCTCTGAGGTTTCTAAAACCTCAGAGGTTTAGCTACCAAATACGGTGGAAAAACCTC
>JAOZSV010000295.1:3170-5404 GCA_029939505.1 Thiotrichaceae bacterium
GAGGTTTCTAAAACCTCAGAGGTTTAGCTACCAAATAGGTGGAAAAACCTCTGAGGTTTCTAAAACCTCAGAGGTTTAGCTACCAAATAGGTGGAAAAACCTCTGAGGTTTCCAAAACCTCAGAGGTTTAGCTACCAAATAGGTGGAAAAACCTCTGAGAGGTTTAGCTACCAAATTTTGTTTTCATAAACAAAGTTATTTTCTAGGACTCTAACTTATTCGCATTCATAACTGTAACAATACATAAAACTTGTATCCCCTCACCACATCCAAACGCCGTCAAACCTTCCCCAGAAGTGGCAGTAATACCAATGTCTTCTTTATTCAATCCTAATAACTCACTAAGACTGGCTTTCATTTCAGCTATTTTGGGTGTGATTTTTGGCCTCTTGCATTCAATACTGCAAGACAAATGACATAAGTGCCAATTCTTTAAAAAATTAAGGGCTTCTTGTACATAAACGCGACTATCTATGATACCATGTTCTTGAGATAAGACATCGCTAACCTCACCAAGAATATTTACGCCAGTTACCCCAGAAATCGCATTACACAACGCATGTAATACCACATCAGCATCACTATTACCTTGCAAGGGCGGTTCCCCTTCAAATACGACACCACCAAGTATCAATTTTTTCGTTTTATTGTCAAAATCAAAGCGATGGCTATCTTGCCCTAATCCCGTTTTAACAAACATACCTTAATCCTATTTATAGATGAACAATACAGAAACTTCAAATTCAAAAGGGACTATTCTACTTGTAGATGATACACTCGCCAATTTACAAGTATTAACTCAAATGCTAAAGGAACGAGGCTATATGATACGCACCGCCCTCAGTGGAAAATTGGCCTTTTCTTTTATGGAAACCATGTTGCCTGATTTGATTTTACTTGACATTCTAATGCCTGAGATGAACGGCTATGAAGTCTGTGAAAAATTAAAGGCGGATGAAAGAACACGCGATATTCCACTTATTTTTATAAGTGCTAGTGAGAACTTTGATAAAATCAAGGCTTTTTCCATCGGTGGGTTGGATTATATTACCAAACCATTTCAAGCAGAGGAAGTGCTTGCGCGTGTAAAAACTCATTTGAAATTATATCACTTGCAACAACAATTTCTTCAACAAAACGAAGAATTACAAAATACTTTAGATAATCTCAAAGCCACTCAAGCCAAATTGCTTGAGTCAGAAAAAATGGCTTCGTTAGGAAATTTAGTGGCTGGCGTTGCACATGAAATTAACACCCCCCTTGGTATTAGTAAGATAGCGGCTTCTCATTTAACAAGCGATACTAAAAAAGCAGCCACTTCTTATGAAAATAAACAATTAAAGGGTTCAGCTTTAAAAGCCTATTTTGAATCTGCTACCCACAGTAGTCAGATTATCTTCAATAATCTGGAAAGGGCAAATCAATTGGTACAAAGTTTCAAGCAAGTTGCTGTTGATCGAACAAACCTTGATAAGCGCGTTTTTGCAGTCAAAAAGTATATTGAGGAGAGCATAATTAACTTAACCCCCCATCTCAAACAAACTCAACATTGCATTACTGTTAGCGGAGATGATAAAATAAAAATAAACAGTTTTCCGGGTACGCTATCGCAAATTGTAACCAATCTTGTGATAAACTCCATTATCCATGCCTATCAAGATGGGAAAATGGGAGAACTCCGTTTTGACATTCGTGACGAATTGGGGCAATTAATTATTGAATACAAGGATAATGGTTGTGGTATGCCAGCTGAACTGATGGAGAAAATTTTTGAGCCGTTTTTCACCACACGACGTGCTGAAGGAGGCACTGGATTAGGGTTACATATTATTTATAATTTGATCACACAAAAATTAAAAGGAACGATTGAGTGTAATAGTACACAAGGGCTTGGTACGACTTTTACGATTTCAATCCCTTCGCAAGTTTGATAGTTATAACTTATTGATTTAAATATATTTATTTATAATCAGCCTTTTCAGAATTAATTTCAAGAATGAACCAAATTTAAAACAACAGTTGGAGTACAACGCTTTAGCTTTGTGCGTATTGGAGTTCGAGGTTTTAGTTTTCAAAAAAACTAAAACCTCGAAAACGCTTTAAGACTGAGTAGTTACCGCAGAATTAGAATTTTCAGAATTAAAGACTGATGTTACGCACTATGTTTCCAAGATGTTTAAGAAATCTTTGAAAAAATCGGATTTCTAAGCGGCGAAACGATAATTTAAGAAATC
>JAOZSV010000296.1 GCA_029939505.1 Thiotrichaceae bacterium
TTTTTGACAGTAAACGGTGATATAACTCCCTGTTGCAATTGTCCAGATTCTGCGAGACTTTCTTTCGGCAATCTCTTTCAACAGCCTTTTTTGGAAATATGGAATAGTCGTGAATACCGTGATTTCAGGAGTATTTTCAGAAAAATATTTGAATTGATATATTTTTAGGAATGAAGATTTAATCACAAACTTTCAAGCCAAACCTAACCGGTTTTTAAAACCGGTCAGATTTAGTTTAAAAATATAAAGATTTAGAGTCCAACGTTTAGCCAAACCTGACCGATTTTTAAAACCGGTCAGGTTTAATTTCGGGTATTATTGAATTATCATTTAACAAAGGCAAAACCGCTTCTTCAACGTCTTGCTTGTTCATTTCACCAATATGTTGTGAAACGAGACGATTTTGGCGATCAACAATAACGGTAAAAGGTAATCCGCCCTGATGGTTGCCAAGACGTTCTGCAAGTCTGATGGCATTTTCGCCGCCCAATATCGGGTAATTAATGCCTTCTTCTTTGGCAAAACGTTGTATAACTTGGTATCTATCATTGATGGCAATCCCAATAAATTGTAACCCGCGATCCGCATATTGCTCTTGCAATTTGATAAATATCGGAATTTCCTTGAGACAGGGTGGACACCAAGTCGCCCAAAAGTTGACGACAAGCACTTTGCCTGCCCATTCTGAACGAATACGGGTTTTGCCTTCCAAGTCTTCGAGACTGAAGTTTGGAAGGTGCGTGATGACTTCAAATTCTTCTTCTGATTGCCAGAAGTGCTTCACTATGCTGATTGTAATAATGAGCATAACAAATAGGGCAAAATGAACGGGTTTCATTGCGTCACCTTTTTCAAATGTTGATAAAATTCTTCAGCGGACATAAATCCAACCACGCGAACGGATTTTTGTTCTTTTCCGTTGCGGTCAAAAAATAAAATCGCTGGGGGACCAAAAATACCAAAGCGTTTATATAAAGCTTTGTCTTGTTCATCATTGGGCGTAACATCGGCTTGTAATAGAACAAAATCGGCTAAGAGTTCTTGCACTTTGGGATCGCTAAGGGTGAAATTTTCCATTTCTTTACAGGAAACACACCAGTCGGCATAAAAATCGAGCATAACCGGTTTATTTTGTGCCAGTTCATGCTCTAATTCTTCTACGCCTTTGATGGGTTTAAATTGTGTTTCAACCCCGTCTGCGCTTGCCAGGCTCGAATGATGGCCAATGCTGAGATTTTGCAAAGGTTGTAAGGGATTCATGTTACTGCTGGCTGCACCGATTATCAACAATATGCCATAGATTAATAGAATGAAACCAAGCCCTTTCCATAGTTTCCGCCAGCCTGATAATTTGGCACCGTCTAACGCACCGAGATACACGGCTGAGATGATCAATAAACTCGCCCATAACAGCATGGTGACTTGTCCAGGAATAATTCGTTCCAACATCCAAATGGCGACAGCCAGTAACATTACACCAAAAACGGCTTTGATCGCATCCATCCATTTACCGGCCTTGGGTAAAAAATGTCCTGCTGAAATACCGATTATAATCAATGGGATACCCATACCGATGCTCATCGTAAAGAGTGCCATTCCTCCTAACACCGCGTCGCCAGTTTGACCGATATAAATCAACGCGCCGACGAGGGGCGCGGCTACGCAAGGACCAACAATAAGAGCAGATAATACCCCCATAATTGCTACGCCTATTAATGTACCGCCCTGTTGACGATTACTGAAATGAGTCAGTTTGGTTTGTAATCCGCTGGGGAGTTGCAATTCATAAAAGCCAAACATGGAAAAAGACAAAATGACAAAGATGAGTGCGAAACTGATCAGTACCCAAGGGTTTTGAAAAGCAGCTTGTAAATTCTCGCCGAGTAGCCCCGTCAATACGCCGACAATGGCGTAGGTAAACGCCATCGCTAAGACATAAATCAGTGACATGATGAAGGCTTTGTAGGTAGTCACTTTTTCACCTTGCCCAACGATGATGCTGGATAAAATAGGAATCATCGGAAAGACGCATGGGGTCAAAGATAACAATAGCCCTAACCCGAAAAAAACCATGAGCGTGTATAATATATTGGCATTGGCGAGTAAATTGGCTAGACGATCTTGTTCTGAAATGTTCCCTTCTTCCTGATAGGAAAGATTAATGACTGTTGTGGTTGGTGGATAACATAAACCCGCAACGGCGCAACCTTGATATTTCACCTTCAAGGCGACGGTTTGCTGCCCGGTTTTAAGGGGAAGGATAATTTCCAGTGGTGATTGCTTATAAATTTGGACATCGCCAAGTTTGGAATCATGTTTGAGAAGACTTGGTGGTAATTGCACTGCGCCTAATTCGCCACCTTCTAATGAGAATTTTAATTTCTCCCTATATAAGTAGTAACCGTCAGCGATTTTCCACCGTGCAACAATATGAGAAGGATCGGAAAATTCGGCAGAAAAGATAAAGGCTTCGTCAGCAGAGAGAAATTTGACTTTGCTTTTATCAACTCCAGCATTATCATCTTTCAAACCATCGCCCCAATTATTTTCAGTAATTAATCCAAGTTCAGAAGTTAAATCGCTTAACAAACCACTATTTTGTGTGTTAAAAAATATCTCATTAGCAACGGCGACTTGGATAGGGAATGCGATGTTGTGTAAATCTATCCGGGTTGTTTTTTGGATGGGCGGGTAACAAAGTGTTTCATCAGCACAGCCTTGATAGGTGGTTTCCAATGTCAAAAAGTCTAAGCCTTGAGAATCGGTAATAGGCAATTTTATCTCTAATATCCCCTCATAAATTTCTACCTCACCATATTCAACATCGTTTTTCATTTTTCCCTGCGGGAATTGTGGCGCACCCAATACACCGCTGCCTTTGATGGCAAATTGAAAGTAATCGCGATAAAGATAATGTTTTTTTGCAATTTGCCAACGGGCGACTAATAGGAAAGGAGTTTCCAGCCGAGTTGAAAATACAAAAGCCGCGTCTGGGGATAAAATGTCAGAAATCTCAACTTGCCCCATTGTTTCAAAGGGCGAAGTGGTTTCTTTTTCAATAAGGGAAAAATCCCCTTTTTGTTTTTTAATGGGAAGAAAATTACACCCCTTCTTTTCAAGGAAAGCCAGATTATTGATTTTAGATTCAATCTGAGAATCACTGATTTCCATTTCAATTTGGCACAATTCATTTTCCAATGATTCCGCAACATTTGGCTGCGATTCTACATGAGAATGCCATATAAATAAACATAAACTTAATAAAATAAGACGTTTTTTCATCGTTTTCCTGTAATAATTATTAATTAATGGTGAATGGTGAATGGTTTCGAGGTTTCAGTTTTTTGAAAAAAAACTGAAACCTCGAATGGTGAATGGTAAATGGTAAATGGTTTGAATAATTCATAATTCGAGGCTAAAGTTTTTTTAAAACTTTAGCCTCGAAACCATTCATCATTCATCATTCACCATTAAAACCATATATTAACGTAAAAAACAGCAAATTCATTTACAACTGTTATAATCACTACGTTTTTCCATCAATTTTCGATTGAAAATCAATGATAATTGAATATGATAATAGCAGAATTATCAATATCAATCATGTTTCTTTAACAGATAACTGACAATAATGAGTCTATTTCAAATTTTATTACTTCTATTTATTCTCATTCCCATTTTAGAAATTTACTTACTTATTACAGTAAGCCATTCTATTGGCGGATGGGAGACGATTTTGCTGGTCATTTTGACGGCTATTTTAGGCACGTACTTATTACGCACTCAAGGTTTAGCCACTTTACAAAAAGTGCAGAATACGCTTCAACAAGGGAAAGTGCCTACCATCGCTTTTTTTGAAGGTGTTTTCATCTTTGTTGGCGGTATTTTATTACTCACCCCCGGCTTTTTTACAGACGCTTTGGGGTTTATTTGTTTAATTCCAATATTGCGTAAATTGATAATCTATTTATTAATTAAACGCTTCCAAGTGAAGGCAACTGATGCCTATTATGATAAGCAGACGAATTCTCATCATTCAAAGCAACGGACTAAAAAAATAATTGATGGGGAATATCGGCGTGATGAATGATTAATGGTTTTGAGGCGAAAGTTTTTTCTTTTTCTCGTTCCCTTCGAGGTTGAAGTTTTTTGAAGAAAAACTTCAACCTCGAACTCTGTTTCTTGTTCCCTTCGAGGCGAAAGTTTTTTTAAAGAAAAAACTTTCGCCTCGACTCGAATGCTTTTGGTCGCTAGTAATTTGGTCACAGCCAAACCTGACAGGTTGAGTTTCGGATATGATTGAATTCTCATTCCTTAGTTTTAACTACTCAGCCTTGAAATGCGAATGGAGTTCGAGGTTTTAGTTTTTTTTTCAAAAAAACTAAAACCTCGAAAACGCTTTAGCTTTGTGCATAGGAGTACAACGCTTTAGCTTTGTGCATAGGAGTACAACGCTTTAGCTTTGTGCGTATTGGAGTACAACGCTTTAGCTTTGTGCGTATTGGAGTACAACGCTTTAGCTTTGTTGTTTGGAATACAACGCTTAATAAGACTGAGTAGTTACGTTTTAAGTACAAATGAGCAGATTAATTTGAAAAATCATGAGTAAAAAAGTCATTAAATGGCATGATCTAATTGGGTTGACTTTGACAGACTTCTTTAAAGGTTCAAATTTTGAGGTGAAAACAGAAGAAAAAATGTCCGTTAAAACACAATATGTCGATGTGTTGATTATCTCGAAATCAAGCGGAAAACCGATTGAGAAGTTGCCAGACGGGTTTGAGTTCCTTGCGGATTATAATATCTTGACGTATAAATCGTTGAATGAGTCCATGAATCAGTGGGCCATTGCAGAACTAATCGAATATTACGTCGATTATCGTAAAATTGTCAGTCCGTCACAAGATGAATTATTACCAGAATCAAAGTTTCAACTTTATGCAGTCAGTACCAATTATCCACAAAAACTGTTAGGTTCTGAAAAATATTTTGGCAAGGAAGTTAAGAAGATAAAACCGGGTGTCTATAAGGTATCTTCTCCGTTCATCGGTTCAATCATAATACTTGTTCTTAGTCAAATGTCTTTGCGAGAGCAAAATGCGTTATGGCAGTTGTTTAGTGGTAATGCAGCAGGATTTGAATATGGTGATGCCAATTATAAATGGCATGAACCAGAGGATAAGTCATTGCTCAACCAGTTGTATTGTATTTAAGCAGCAATTCTAATTATCTCTCTTCAAGCAACCAGTTTATCCATCCAATTCCTTTTTTAGTTCTGTTAAAATCACAAAAACAGGTTAGCCAGAGATAAAGCCAGAATCAATGGGGTCAGACTCGATTAATTTGCTCACGATACTTCTTTGATTTTCTATCCCCACCTTTGTCTTTTTGTTTCG
>JAOZSV010000456.1 GCA_029939505.1 Thiotrichaceae bacterium
AAACATCGCCGCTTAGAAATCCGATTTTTGAAAAAAATCGGATTTCTTAAACATCGTTTCGCCGTTTATGTTTAGAAATCCGATTTTTGAAAAAATCGGATTTCTTAAACCTCTTGGAAACATAGTGCGTAACATCAGTGAGTAGTTACTAATGATAAATATTTTTTCATACCTGTGACATCGCCCTGTCTAAAGTAAAATCTTGCTCAAGACCGACTTGTCGAATTTTTTTCTCAAAAAGGACTTGATTTTTAAGAAATGGCCTCTATATATATAGTATGTGGGTGTAAATGGGTAGAGTAATAAACGATCTCTCCAGATTAGACTCTCCCGATTACGCTCTTTTTATCGTTTTATCACAATTTGAGGAATTTACAAATGAAAAAATCGGCTTTAAAAGCACTTTTTGTGCTGTTACTGGGCATCATGCCTTTTTTGAGTTATGCTGAGGTGCCTGGCACTATCACATTTCAAGCGCATTTGTCGGATGCGTCGGGTAATCAGGTAGAAGGGGCGACTGATATTACTTTTTTCATCCCTGGTACCGATTGGACGGAACAGCATTATGGCGTGTCAGTCAATAAAGGCGTGTTTAGCGTATTGCTGGGCAATCAAATGAGTCTGGCCAATGTTGATTTTAGTCAAGTACTTCAATTGCATATTGAAGTCAATGGCATTTCACAGACGATACCTATTTCCAGCGTGCCTTACGCCTTTCATGCCAATACGGTAGAACATGACACCTTAAACAGCTTGTCTTGTACGAGTGGTCAGGTGGCAGAGTGGAATGGCAGTAGTTGGGCGTGTGCTGATAAGGCGGGAGGACTAGAAGGCTCGCAGGGTCTGCAAGGTGAAAATGGCGAACAAGGCGAAAAGGGTGATACTGGACCAAAAGGCGATAAAGGTGAACCGGGATCACAAGGTGTTGCAGGTTCAACAGGTTCACAAGGGCCAAAAGGTGAAAATGGCAATTCTGGACCACAAGGAGTTGCCGGAAAAACAGGTTCACAGGGGCCAAAAGGTGAAAATGGCAACACTGGACCACAAGGAGTTTCCGGAAAAACAGGAGCACAGGGGCCAAAAGGTGATTCGGGACCACAAGGCGATAAAGGCTCCAAGGGTGATACTGGACCAAAAGGCTCCAAGGGTGACCAAGGTGAGCCGGGTGGCGGAAGTTCCTACTATTCTCTTATAGCCACAAAAAGGGAAGTGTTAAATACGGTTCCGTTAGATATGGACAAAGTTTATGATCTTTGTCGGGACGAAAATGGATGCACTGTCACGCTAGGAATGAAAGATTGGGATGACGGTAAGCCAGGTAATATAGCCTCAAGAGGTCCTTATCGACTTTTTTTGTCACAAACCAGTGACTGGTGGAGATTATCAAATACGGATGCCGAAGGGGTAGACGGTGATGGAAAATGGAAACATATCCTTCAAGCATGGGATTGTTATTTCACTGATGCTGAATTTATTGGCGGTACTCATACTGATACAAGCCTGCAGTTCGGATTACTTAATTGGAACACAAGTTATAACGATCCGGATATGGTCTGTATCTTGATTATTGAAGACTAATATATCTCGTATCTCGTTCCCAACATCTTGTTGGGAATGCCTTCTGCAACGCTCCGC
>JAOZSV010000457.1 GCA_029939505.1 Thiotrichaceae bacterium
CTAAAGGTTTGGACTCCAAAAACACTTCCAAATCTAAAGGTTTGGACTCCAAAAAACGGGCATCTTGGAGTCCAAATCTTCAATTTTTGGATTTTTAAAGCCGTTTCCGGATGGACATTTACCTAATAAATCGCCCTCGATCATCAAGTTTTCTTGTTACCCAATAGACAGAAATGAGATAGGCGAAATTAATTTAAAAAACTGATTTAAATCAAAGCGTTAAAAATATTCGTTCTGGAGTCCAACGCTTCAGCTTTGGCGACTTAATACGACGGCTCCAAAGCGAAAGCGTTGTACTCCAAACGCACAAAGTTAATGTTGTACTCCAAAGCAACAAAGCTAAAGCATTCGAGGTTTGAGTTTTTCTTTAAAAAACTCAAACCTCGAATGTACTCCAAAGCAACAAAGCATTTTCAAAAAAATTTCAACTCTTAATTCGCATTCAAAGTATTAACTAAAACATTTAACCTGGAAAATCTGTAATCATGCCTACTATAGCCTATATTGATCATCCCGATTGCCTATTACATGAGATGGGTGCGGAACATCCAGAAACACCAAGCAGAATCAATGCAATAGAAGATAAAATGAGGAAATCTCATCTCATGGATTCTGTACATCATTATGAAGCACCCTTAGCAACACGCGAACAACTGGCACGGGTGCATGAGGTCCAATATATTGACAAAGTGTTCAATTTCAATGATCAAGACGAATCTGTTTATCTTGATCCTGATACCATGCAGACTCCACAAAGTCTGCCAGCCGCTCTACGCGCCGCTGGTGCTCTTATTCACGCCACCGATTTAGTTTTAACGAATCAACATAAAGTGGCTTTTTGTAATATCCGTCCCCCAGGACATCATGCCCTGCCTGATCGCGCCATGGGATTTTGCTTTTTCAATAATGTGGCTGTTGGTGTCGCACACGCCATTGAAAAATATGGATTAGAACGAGTCGCCATTCTGGATTTTGACGTTCATCACGGCAATGGCACAGAAGCGATTTTTACGGACGATCCCCGCGTGATGCTCTGTTCCACCTTTCAACACCCCTTTTATCCTTATTCTGGTGCAGATACGGTCAGTGACCACATCATTAATGTGCCATTAGCTGCTTACAGCGCAGGAGATTTATTCCGTGAAGCAGTTACAAAGCACTGGCTACCTGCTTTAGAGCAATTTGCGCCCCAAATGCTATTTGTCTCAGCCGGCTTTGATGCCCACGAACAAGATAATATTTCTTATCTGCGCTTGCATGAAAAAGACTATACCTGGGTGACAGAGGAAATTTTGGCGATTGCCAATAAATATGCTGATGGGCGCATTGTTTCTACCCTTGAAGGGGGCTACGAATTAGACGCTTTGGGCAGGAGTGTTGTCGCACATCTTAAAGTATTGATGTAAGTATTGAAGCATAAGTTGTACTTAGCCTTGAAATAAAGTAACTTAACTATTCAGGGCAACCACAAGGGATTGCCCCTACAATTCAGGGCAACCATAAATGTGTGCAGCCTACAACATTTCAAACGATGTTTAAGAAATCCGATTTTTGAAAAAAAATCGGATTTCTAAGCTCGAAGAAACACACGATGTTTAAGAAATCCGATTTTTGAAAGAAATCGGATTTCTAAG
>JAOZSV010000297.1 GCA_029939505.1 Thiotrichaceae bacterium
AAAAAACTAAAACCTCGAACTCCATTCGCATTTCAAGTGTTTTGAAAAAACTTGGTTTCACCATTCATAATTCACCATTCACCATTAATAATTCATCATTAAAATCATAGGAATAATAAACCGCGATGCCCTGTGTTTTAGCATAAGTTTCCACATCACCACTATTTGTCATGTATGTCACTAACACTGGAAAAACCTCTTGAAACAAACCATCAAATCTTTTTAAATGTTTGTGAATAAAAGTATTTATATGGTTTTTGGATAATTTGGTTTTACTTTCACCGATAATCGTTACCTCTTTTCCCTCTTTCAATGCTTTACCTGTAATTTTGATTTCCAACTCCTCACCTTGATTATCTATAAGATAAGCCCGTTTTAATTTGCCCTGCACAGTAATATCAAAGTCTCTTTCTAATAAAAGTGGCAAAGTTTTATAAGCAAAATCCTCTAAGCGATAGCCAACAGTCATTGCAAATTCTACAAGTTGCTTACGCGTATCGAAATCGTGTTCCACAATGAGTTGTTGAAATCGAATATCAGTACGTTGTTGTATCATAGCAAGCTCTTCTATCTGCTGCTCGGTGCGCTGTTGGATAGTCGTTATTTCCTTTTGCGCGTTAACGATTGCTTCCATGCACCACTCAGTGCGTTGTTGTGCAGAAACCAGTTCTTTTTGTGCCAAGACGATTTTTTTAACAATGGATTTCAATTCATTGAAATCTTTTTTCGTTATCACGTTTTCAGATGTATTTGTATTTGTCATAAAAATATGAGCCTGATATTTTTTATTGATTAATATTAGAATTAAGATTAAAATTAATTTTTTTTAAACATCAATGGTTAGTACAGATTTTGTCACTTATTGTTATTAAAGTATTTTTATCTAAAACAAGAAAAAACGCTTAAATTTCAATGATTTATAATTTAAAGTGAGCCTAAATTTTAAAAATGGTCTAAACTGTTGTAAATATTATATTTTAAAATAAAAAAATGTCTAAACCTATTAATCCTTATATCACCGATAATCCCGTCGGTGCGGGTGCAATTGGACGATCCGATATATTGCGTGATACTATACACATTTTACGCCAAGCCAGAAAAAATGCAATTGTTCTCTATGGGCAACGGTGCATAGGCAAAACGTCTGTATTGCAATATCTAAAAGCACAATTGCCCAGCGAAGGGGATTATTATCCTGTCTATTTTGATTTACAAGATAAAGCGACTTTAGCACTCGGTTCAGTAATCAATGAATTAGCTAAAAGTATGGCGCTGGCTCTGAATCAAGTTGAACCTGATTTGGGTGATCATCCCGAAATCACGTTTAAAGACACTTGGCTACCTCATCTGTTACAAAATTTGCCTAAAAATGCGGCTTTAGTCTTGCTGTTTGATGAATTTGATGTAAATGAACCTAAAGCTAATCAGGCGGGAATTAGCTTTTTTCCTTATGTGCGTCAACTATTGAACAGCGAATACCAAAATCTCAATTTCGTCTTTGCTGGAGGGCGTAATATTGATGATCTTGATAATATTACTATATCTTTATTTAGGGAAATTCCGCCAACTAAACATTTATCACAATTTAATCAAGAAGAAACGACAGAATTAGTGCGTGCTGCTGAGGCGAATTTAAATTGGCCTGATGAAACGGTGGAATCTGTTTGGCGATATACGCATGGTCATCCCTTTTTCACCCAACAAGTCTGTTATCAAGTTTGGGCGCAATCTTATAAATATCAATCGGAAAAAACACCCACTGCTACGCCCGCAGATGTAGAAAATGTCATTTTTGATGTTTTAGATGCCAGTCGTCATCGCATGACATGGTTATGGGAAGGCTTGCCGCCTGCTGAACGAATCGTTGCTTCCGCTTTGGCTGAAGCCGCTTCTCAAACCATGACAGAATCGGCTTTAGAAAAAAAACTCTATGACAGTGGTGTTCATGTTGTCATTCGGGAATTACAGAACGCTCCCCGCTCACTGCAAGATTGGGGATTGTTGAGATTGACTGAGGAAGGTTATCAATTTCAGGTTGAATTAATACGCCGTTGGATAAGGGAAAATAAGCCCTTCCGACGAATTATTGCAGAATTGGATCATATTGATCCGGTGGCAGAAAATATTTTTCAAGGGGCTGTTGCGCTGCATAAAGAGGCGAAGTTGGAATTGTCGGCTAAACAGTTGCGTGAAGCGATTGCTTTAAATCCTAATCATCTCGGTGCTCATCAATTGCTCGCTGATATTTTACTTGCTCTAGGGCAAGTGGTGGAAGCGAAAGCGTTATTGGAAAAATTGTATCATTATCAACCACTTATTGCCCGTTCACGTTTAATACAGGCATTGCTGACATTAGCACCAGAGAAAGATGATGAAGCGCAACAGCTTGAATTATATGAACAAGTTATTGCCTTAGAGCCTAATCAATCCGAAGCGACAGCGAAAAGTAGAGAGATATGGCAACAGCGTGGAGAGGCTGCGTTGGCGAAGGAGGATTTGAAAACCGCTTTAGCTGTTTACAAAAAGCTGGGAATGAATAAACAAATTACGGAAATAGAGGAAAAAATACGCACTCACTATTTTTCTTTAATAAAAGAACCTTCCCTTTTTAAAAAGGGAAAAGACTATCTTCTTTGGGCGTTGGTGATATTGATGCTGGCATTTGGCATTTGGTTTTATTGGAGTCAACAGGTTGAAGGGCTTGAGAGAGAACTTGAATATGCTCATGGAGAAAATGCCTCTCTGGAAAAAATATTGGAGCAAACGCATCAAAAAAATGGGCTGCTTGAGAGAAAACTTGAACGCATTCATGGAGAAAAGGCTTTAGTCGAAAAAACGCTTGAGCAGGTGACTGAAAAAAATGTTCTGATCGAAAAAGCACTTGCACAAACTAACCAGACTGTTACTCATCTTAAACAAGATTTGGTAAAAAGTGCCAAAAAAATTGATTTTGGTTCTTTAATCTCACAACTTGAAAAGGGCGATCAGATTATTATCGTGGGTTCTTATTTTCAACAGCAAGATGCTGAAAGACAGCTTGAAAAATTCAAAATGAAGTATCCTGCTCTTTTTGATTCTCAATCTGTTAACAATAATCTTTATCAAAAGGATGGCATTTGGGAAATATCTATAAGTGGTTCTTATTCTTATCAATCCGCCAGGGAATTAGAAAAAAATTTGCGGGAATTTGAATTAATAGAAGATACTTTTATTAGACGGAAGCCAGTAGTGAATGGTGAATGATTAATGATTCATCATTAATCGTAACTACTCATTAAGTTGAATTAGACCTGACAGGTTTCCAAAACCTGTCAGGTCTAAGTACCGAAGCACAAGTTTTAGCACTTTTTGGAGTCCAAACCTTTAGATTTGGACGTGACCAAATGACCAAGTGCCAAATCTGAAGGTTTGGACTCCATCATATCCGATAAACTGAGTAGTTACAATCATTCACTATTCATAATTCATAATTCATAATTCACCATTCACCATTCACCATTTAAAACGGTGCTATAGATTCGGCAAACTTTGAAATATCTTGATTAGCTAAACAGGGAAAGTGAGCTAATAAAGGCACATCTAAACGTTCAGACAACGTTTCTATCGCATCAGGCGCGTAAAAATGAGGGCTAACTGGATTAGCAAACCATCCTATCAGATTGCACCCATCGCTTATAATTGATTCTGCACTCAACAAAGCATGATTAATACAGCCTAAACGCAAACCCACCACTAAAATGACGGGAATATCCATAGCTAATATTAAATCCTTTAAACATTGCGTTGCATTAATGGGTACACGCCAACCACCTACCCCTTCGATTACCACCGCATCTGCTAATGATGCTAACTGGTTATATTTATCAATAATCGTTTTTATTTCAATGACTTGCCCCGATTTGTTTGCCGCTAAATGGGGCGCAATAGGCGGCTCAAAAGCATAAGGATTTACCCAATCATAAGGTATATCAAGCCCACTGATTTCCATAATTTTTTCAGCATCACTATTTCTTAAACCCGCTTCGCCACGACGACATCCAGCGGAAATGGGTTTCATACCAGCAACTCGTAAGTCCTGATTTTTTAAATGTTGAATTAATGCTAAAGTACACCAAGTTTTACCGACATCAGTGTCGGTGCCTGTTATAAAAAAAGTTTTCATTTTAGTTTCCCATTAATAAACAGATGAACAGCTTTCTCCGTTCCTTTTTACAAAATCGTCAACAAGCAGCCCTTTATCGAACCCGCCAACCACACGATAATCCCCAAACACCAATTTTATTGATAAATGGACAACCCTATCTCGCTTTTTGTAGTAATGATTATCTCGGTTTAGCCAATCATCCCCGTTTAAAAACCGCCTGGCAGCAAGGCGCAGAAAAATATGCGGTGGGTAGCGGCGCATCGCATTTAGTGACTGGGCATACTAATGCACATCATGCCCTTGAAAAAGAATTAGCGACTTACACTGGGCGCGAAAGAGCTTTACTTTTTTCCACGGGCTATATGGCAAATCTCGGAGTCGTCACCGCCCTAATCGGGCGGCATGATGCCGTGTTTTTAGATAAACTGAATCATGCCTCGCTCGTCGATGCCGCCTTATTATCAAGAGCAAAAATTTATCGTTATCCCCATAATGATACGCAAACTTTAGCCCTTATGTTAGCAAAATCGTCTGCACAACATAAATTAATTATCACCGATGGCGTTTTTAGCATGGATGGCGATATTGCAAATTTACCTATTATAGTTAAACTCGCCAAAAAATATCAAGCCTGGGTGATGGTGGATGACGCGCATGGTTTAGGTGTCTTGGGCAATACAGGGCGCGGTACATTAGAAATGTATCGTTTGGAAACAGAGGATGTACCTATATTAATGGGCACTTTTGGTAAAGCATTTGGTGTATTCGGTGCCTTTGTCGCAGGAAGTGAATTATTAATCGAAACTTTGATACAATCAGCACGGAGTTATATTTATACTACTGCATTACCCCCCGCTTTAGCAGAAACCGTGCGAGCCAGTTTAATCGTCGCTGACGAGGAAACAGGGCGACGAAAACGTTTGCATGAATTAATCGCCTATTTTCGTGCTGCCGCTTTGAGAGAAAAAATACCTTTAATGGAATCCTTTACTCCCATACAACCAATTATATTAGGAAAATCTGAAAAAGCTTTAATGGTAAGTAAAGCACTATATGAACGCGGGATAATTGTCACAGCGATTCGCCCCCCCACTGTGCCACAAAAAATGGCGCGTTTAAGGGTGACATTATCAGCATTACATAATGAAAATCAAATTGATAAGTTAATAGAAGCATTGGCTGAAGTGTTATAAATGATTTAGATTTAGAAATCCGATTTTTTTCAAAAATC
>JAOZSV010000298.1 GCA_029939505.1 Thiotrichaceae bacterium
CTAAAGTTTTTTCTTTAAAAAAACTTTAGCCTCGAATAGTCTGCTAAAGCAGACTGAGTTGTTTAGCTGAGCCTGCTTTGGCTTTTCGCCTTGAAATTGATTTCAAGGCGAACAACGGCTGAGTAGTTACCTCCTTTAGTAAGACTGATCTATCAAAACACTCCCCAATCAATCCGTTCACTCCCCTGATCCGTTGTACTAAATATAGAAGATTTTTCTTCAAAAACCTCGAACAGTACCTGAGTAGTTACTTTTATTTATTTATTTTATCTTATTAATTATTTATTGATAATAATCAATGAGTTACAGATTATCATTAAAAAATGGGTGAAAATATTTTTCACTTTGTCTCCTACATTTCGCCGTTATCAAATCGAAAAAAATTAAATTGATATTAGCCGTTGCAAAAACTTTCAAATCAATTATCTTTGTACAGGACATTTTTTTATAATTCATTGATTTAAATCACTTTCCATTGTTAGAATCAGAATTTTCAGAATTGAAGAATTAACAGAATTTAAAACCTTTTATGTCAATTCGAGGTTCAAGCTTTTTGAAGAAAAACTTGAATCTCAAAAACTCACTTGAGTTTTAATTATGAAAACTTTGTACAGGACAATTTTTTATAAGTCATTGATTTAAATTACTTTCAATTGTTAGAATCCGAATTGACAGAATATTCGAGGCTAAAGTTTTTCTTCAAAAAACTTTAGCCTCGAATAGAATTAACAGAATTTAAAACATCATAAGTCAATTCGAGGTTCAAGTTTTTTGAAGAAAAACTTGAACCTCGAAAACTCACTGATTTTTTAATTCTGAAAATTCAAACATTCTGATTCTAACAATAAAAAATGTCCTGTACAAAGATAATTCAAATCAGAATTATTAGTCTAGTGTCCATCCGGAAACACTTCCAAAGCGAAAGCATTCGAGGTTTCCGTTTTTCTTCAAAAAACGGAAACCTCGAATGGACTCCAAGAGGCCAAATTTTTGGAGTCCAACGCTTCAGCTTTGGGATTTTTAAAGCCGTTTCCGGATGGACACTAGTCTAACAGAATAAGGAAAAATGAAAATGCAAAATAACCTAGACGGGTATAAAAAAAACGTAGAGACTTTACCCCTGATAAAACATTATCTATCTGAATTAGGGGTATATGAACTATTGAAAAAGTACGTCGAAAAAGGACGTAGTCAGGAGGAACCCGCTGAAGGCTTGAGTCTTTTAATTATGAATATCTTGAGTTCAAACCAACCCCTATATAAAGTTGAAGAATGGTTACAAGCGTATCAAGATGAATCTTTTGATTTCGGGAAAGAGGCATTAGGATTGAATAAAGAAGTGTTGGCATTTAATGATGACCGGTTTGCTCGAAATTTGGATAAGTTATATCAAGCAGATCGAGGTAGTTTGATGGCGGAATTATCAGCCAAAGCGATCGAAATCCACGAACTTGAAACCATTCGAGGTTTCCGTTTTTCTTCAAAAAACGGAAACCTCGAAATCATTCATAATGATACGACGACAGTTACCTTTTCTGGTGAATATAATCAGAATGAAGAGCTTCTTTATCCACCACCGAATAGTGCGTCGTGTTCACACTTTCATATAGCGCTCGTCACTTGAATAAACCCCAAACAATCCCCATAATAATTCCTCAAAAAAATAATGAATATTAAAATGGAAAAAACTTCGAACCGAAAATGCCAAAACCTTATTCAATTGATTTAAGGGAAAAAGGTATCTTCTCAAAAAGTGTGGGTAAAGTTGTCAAACCTGACAGGTTTAATTTTCGAGGTTTTAGTTTTTTGAAAAAAAACTAAAACCTCGAAAGGATATGATTTAATTTTCGTAACTACTCAGCCTTGAGATAAATCTCAAGGCGAAAAGCCAAAGCAGGCTCAGCTAAACTCTCTTCGAGGTTTAAGTTTTTTGAAGAAAAACTTAAACCTCGAAATTAGTCTGTTTTAACAGACTTTAGCTTTTAGCCTTGAAATCAATTTCAAGGCTAACCGCTGAGTAGTTACAAAAAAAGTTGAGTTTATTACCTCGTTGAGTATATTCAAAAACTGATTTTAAATCAAACGTTTAAACAATTCCAAAGCGTTGGACTCCATTTCTCCAAAGCTGAAGCGTTGGACTCCAATTTCAACTCTTAATTCTTTTGACTTTCTGCCAATTCATGTTGCCACAGAGATGTGGCAGCAGCAACCGCAATTGGCATGACTAAAAAATTGATCAGTGGAATCAACATGGCAATAAAAGCGGCACTCCCAAAGCCTAACGAAAGCATACGTTTTTTAGCCAACAGTTTGCGTTGTGCGAGAAAATTGTAACTATGATTTCCTAAAGGGGCATCAGCATATTCTAGGCAAGCGAACCATGCACCAAATAAGAACCATAATATTGGTGAGATAATATTGATGACAGGAATGAAAGAGATAATCAATAATACGGTAGCCCATTTCAGGTAGTAAAATAATTTTCCGACTTTTTCAGTGATGAAACTAATAATTTGTTTAAACCAAGAATCGGAGGAAGACAATTTAACAGGCTGGCCCGTTAAATGCTTTTCAACGGCGGCGGCGAGTAAAGCATTAAATGGCTCGCCAATTAAATGGGCTGTAAACGTAAAAGCAAAAAAGAATATGAATAAAGCAAACATGAAAAATAGGGGCAACAGCAACCAGCGCATTAACTGAATAAGCCATGCCCAGCTTGGCAAACCACTTTGAACGCTTGCCCCAACAAATTTAACCGCTATTGGGAAATAGAGCCAAGCATAATAAATTAATACGCTAAATAATAAAGTATTTATTAATAGTGGAATCAGTACCCATTGACGAATACCTGGTTTCAAAATCAGAGAAAATCCTTCAAAAAAATAGCTGAAACCCTTCAACGGATTATTTGACATAATAACGCCTTGTTTTTTATATAGAATTGACGGAATAAACAGATTGGTTTGGAATTCAACGCTTCCGCTTGGTTTGGAATTCAACGCTTCCGCTTTGGTATAGTTATCCAGAAAAGTTTTGTCCCGACTAAAGTCTCGGTTGGAACTTATCTGGACATCTATAACTACTCAGCCTTGAAATTGCAAGGCTGACAGCTTTAGCTAAATTATTTAATTAGTCTGCTTTAACAGATTTTAGCTTTTCGCCTTGAAATTGATTTCAAGGCTAACTGCTGAATAGTTACCCACTTTGTAAATTAATTTAATATGTCAACAGATTCTACTCACCCCATTGCTTATGTAACAGGCGCAACGAGCCAAATAGGGCGATTTTTAATACCGCGTTTACAAACGGCAGGTTTTACAGTAATTGCTGTGAGTCGGGAACCTCCTAGCACTGATGTTGTTTGGCATCAAGCGGATTTACAAACATCGTCTTTACCTATAACTCAGCCTAGTCAATTATTCCACATTGCCCCATTAACATTATTACCGCCGCTATTGGCACGTCTATCCAAAGACGCGCCTTTAAGACGAGTGATTGCCTTTAGCTCAACCAGTTGTTTGACTAAAGCGAATTCACCCGAATCCCGTGAACGAAAAATAGCAGCGCAATTAATGGAAGCAGAAACCGCATTAAAAGTCGCATGTCAGGCGCGTGGCATTGCATGGAGCCTATTTCGCCCCACTTTAATTTATGGATGTGGCATTGACAAAAATGTGACATTTATTGCCCAATTTATTCGCCGTTTTGGTTTTTTTCCGTTAGTTGGGCAGGGTACAGGGCTACGTCAACCTGTACATGCAGATGATTTAGCTGCTGCTTGTCTTCAAGCAAACCAATCCCAAACAGCAGTCAATAAGATTTATAATTTGAGTGGAGGTGAAACGCTGAGTTATCGTGATATGGTGAAAGCGATTTTTCACCAATTAGGTAAAAAACCACTTCTCGTTTCTATTCCATTACCTGTTTTTAAATTGATGATTCGCTGTATCACCTTGTTGCCCATGCGGGCAACTATATCAACGGCTATGATAATGCGAATGAATCAAGATTTATGTTTTGATCATACAACCGCTTCCCATGATTTTGGTTATAATCCTAGAATATTTAGTGAGAATGAGATGGGGTTTTAAGATCATTCATTTCCCGTGTCAGTAAAAAAAATAAGAGTCGTAAACTGGTATTGCTACGAGTCGTTATGTTGCTGATTAATATCGTTATTTTAACCAAGCGTCGGGAAATCTTAACTTGTTGCCCATTGCGAAAATCGCGCTGTTTAAGAATACGTCGTAAAGTCAATATTGCCATCCCCAATGCCCATAAACAAAAACGACGAATACCTTTTTCATCAGGCGGAATCAGTAAGATGTAACGCAAGGCATTATCCAAATGGGTATAAGCAATACCAATCAATTCCGCTAAACCCTTACCAAAATTAGGGTTATAATGGGCTGGCGACAAATTTTTCAAATCAAAATCTAACCGTGTAAACACATCTTTCGGTAACCAACAAGCACCTCGTTGTCGATCTTCCCAAATATCTTTAAGAATATTAGTCATTTGTAAGGCTTGCCCAAATGAAACCGCCAGTTTTTGTAACTCTGCCTTATGTTGGGCAATATGTGGGGAATATTCACAAAATAAATCGGTTAGCATTTCGCCAACAACACCGGCGACATAATAGCAATAACGATCCATTTCTTGTAAATCTTTTAAACCATCAAGAGAACTGTTTTGTTGAAACTCAGCCATCCCTTCCGCCATAATACGCACACAACGATGCAAAGCAGTACGTTGATTTGGTGTAAAGCGATGGGTGATACGGATAACGCGGGGCATATTTAAAATTAACTCTTTCTCAGCCATTAATGTGCTGTCGGAGAGCAAAGGATATAAGGCTTTACCGAGTACATTGGGTGGCGATTCTCCAGCGACAACTTGAATAAATTCTTGAGAAAATTGTCTTTTTTGAGTAGGCGTTAAATTGGGTTCATCTTCTATCGTATCAGCAATACGGCATAATAAGTAGGCATTACTAATTACTTTGCACAAAACAGGGGGTAACTGTGGAATAGTTAGGGCAAATGTACGAGATACCCCTTGTAATATAAGGTTTTGGTAAACTTCATCATCAGTCATCAGTTATTCAATTCAGTTTTAAAGCGTTGTATTTCAATACGCACAAAGCTAAAGCGTTGTACTCCTAAGAACAAAGCTAAAGCGTTGTACTCCTAAGAACAAAGCTAAAGCGTTGTACTCTAAAGAACAATGCTAATGTTGTACTCCAAAGAACAAAGTTAATGTTGGATACCAAAGAACAAAGCTAAAGCGTTGTACTCCTAACTGATGTTACGCAAAGCGATTCTATTCGAGCTTAGAAATCCGATTTTTTTT
>JAOZSV010000097.1 GCA_029939505.1 Thiotrichaceae bacterium
TAGCGGTGGGCAGGATGAGAAATGACTCAACCGTCTATTTCTGTACGGATACCAAAACGTTATTTCAATTTACTCTGGCCATGTCTTCCGTTTTCGGGAATCCAAAGCCGGAGATATTCTGTGGCACAATACCTTAATCCGATGATATTCTCTTGTTAGATGTTTAAGTTCATGTCTTTCGACTAGTACCTTGTCAAGCTAATTTTGACGGGTAGTCTTAGACCTGACAGGTTTTGGAAACCTGTAAGGTCTTTTTGTACGGGTAGTCTTAGACCTGACAGGTTGCCCACCACTTTTTTAATAAGGAAGGTGGGCAACAAAAAGACGTTGCCCACCCTACATGACTTCCAAATCTGAAGGTTTGGACTCCAAAAACGCCCAAATCTGAAGGTTTGGACTCCACTTCCAAATCTGAAGGTTTGGACTCCAAAAAAACGTCTCCAAAAAAACGTCCAAAAAATGCTCATCGCGGGGGATATAAAATAAAAGTGAATAAGACTAATGAGCCGAATATTGAATAAATTAGGATAAAGAACCAATCAGGCGCAGTGTAAAATAGGAAATAATGTACCCAATAGCCAATAAAGTTCATATCATGAGTGGTTTCATTGGCGAGAAGACGTAGGTAAGATTCTAATGTGGTTAAAGGGCATGTTATTCCAAATAGTGTTTCTGATACCACTGTTCCAATAGCGATTAAATGTAAAAAACGAAAAGTGTTTCGTCCAATGCCATGCTCGACTCCACCCGATAAGAATAAGTATCTGCCCTCTGACTACAAATAATACGAAAGTGGCATGGACTAAAACGGTTAAATCAGCCAGAAAAGAAAATAGGTGTTGGTGCATTAATTGATTTTTGAGTGTTTTTTGAGTGCTCAACTAAAATAATTGATTAAATCAATGACTTATAAAAAATGGATAGTCGAGTATAAGAAAGGAGTGCGATCGAGGTGATGCTTGTTTTTAATTCTGGTCTCGAACCTGTTAGCGTTTTTAATTCCTTGTCGTTACTGTTGTCAGACGAAAAACTGGCGGGCGGTTCGAGTCTATGCAAGCGTAAAAATCATTTCACACGATAACCTGTCAGGTATTGAATACCTGACAGGTTTTTTGAAATGATTTACCTGAAAGTCTATAGAATGGATGAGATGGGAAATGTAAACGCTTTTATTTTAAGCATTTTTGACGAACAAAATGAATGAATCGTTGTGTCCAACGATTATTTTCAACATCGCGCAAATGCACATAACTGGCTAAAGTATTTTTATAGACTATCCCATCATTTTGACCGTCTAAACCTTGTCCGCGCAAGACTTTATAAGCATAAGTGATCTGAGAGGGCAAATTAATGGCTTTAGAATAATGAAATTCATGGGCATAAAATTCCGTCGGTTGCCCTTTTGAATTAAGTAAGGGCCATAATCCATGCCCTGTTTCGCGAAATTTGACATAACCACGCCCTTGCGGACGTTTTTCGATGACGGTATCAAAAGGCAAGGCACCAACCATTTTGCAGGTTTTTTCGCGCCACGTTAATTGACGCGATAAATAAATAAATCCGCCACATTCAGCATAAACAGGCATTGCTCGTTCAATTGCGTCGCGAATCTCTCCTTTCAAGCTGTTATTTTGAGACAAACGCTCCATTTTTTCTTCTGGAAAACCGCCCCCAATAAATAAGGCATCCACAGCAGGTAAGCGTGAATCATGCAAAGCATCAATAAATATCAAATCAGCCCCTGCTTCCTGTAATGCTTCCAAATCGCTGTGATAATAAAAACCAAAGGCGGCATCACGAATGATACCGATTTTAACCTTTTCTTTCCTCTGCGATTGGTATTTATAATATGTACTTCCCACAAGGACCGTTTTTGCCTCAGTCGCGATATTGAATAATTGTTCAAGATCAACCTGTTCTGCCACAATTTCAGCAATGCGATTAATTTTAGTTTGGGCTTGCTTATCTTCGTTACTGGGCATTAAACCTAAATGTCGCTCATCAATAATTAAACGGGAGTCCCGTCGCACTGCACCGATGAGGGGAATATCGGTATAATATTCTATCGCCGCCCTTAATTTACTTTCATGTCGTTCACCGCCAACTTGATTAAGAATGATTCCAGCAATATAAATATTTTTATCAAACTCTTGATAACCTAATATCAGGGGTGCAATACCGCGTGTGACTCCTCTTGTATCCAACACCAAAAAAACCGGTGCTTCTAATAAATGTGCCAATGCGGCATTACTATTACTTCCATCTAAATCCATCCCATCATATAAGCCTTTATTGCCTTCAATAATACTAATATCCACATTTTGACTATAATGTGCGACGCTATTTTTGATTTCGGCTCGGTTCATTGTGTAAAAATCAAGATTATAGCAGGGGCGATTAGCGGCTTGACTTAACCATAGGGGATCAATGTAATCCGGTCCTTTTTTAAAAGGTTGAACAACCCGATTACGCGCGGCGAGGGCGGCGCATAATCCTATTGTAATTGTTGTCTTTCCAGAGGATTTATGGGCAGCAGAGATGAGAATATGAGACATGATATTAATTAATGGTGAATGGTTTCGAGGTTTGAGTTTTTTGAAAAAAAACTCAAACCTCGAATGGTGAATGGTGAATTTAATCATTAACCATTGAGGTTCTTGCAAAACTCTGAACACACAAGGTTTAAGAAATCCGATTTTTTTCAAAAATCGGATTTCTGAGCGGCGAAACACACGAGGTTTAAGAAATCCGATTTTTGAAAAAAATCGGATTTCTGAGCGGCGAAACACACAAGGTTTAAGAAATCTCAACTCGAAAAAGTGAGTTTTGCAAGAGGCTCCATTCATATTTATAAGCGTACTTCAATACCACGCGCTGCCATTACCTGTTTCGCCTCGGCAATGGAATGTTCTCCAAAATGAAAAATACTGGCTGCCAGCACCGCATCTGCTTTGCCTTCAAGAACGCCTTCTGCAAGGTGTTCTAATGTGCCAACGCCCCCAGAAGCGATCACGGGGACATTAACAGCCTCACTGATAGTACGTGTTAAGGGTAAATCAAAGCCATTGCGTGTACCATCTCGATCCATACTGGTGAGCAGTATTTCACCTGCCCCAAAATCAACCATTTTTTTAGCCCAGGCTACTGCGTCAAGTCCCGTCGATTTACGCCCTCCATGTGTGAAAACTTCCCAGCGTTCTTCACTGACTTGCTTGGCATCAATGGCGACGACGATGCACTGTGAGCCAAAATGTTCACTGGCTTCTTTGACAAAATCGGGATTAAAGACAGCAGCGGTGTTAATACCGACTTTATCTGCGCCGGCGTTGAGCATTCGCCGAATATCGGCTAATTGACGAATGCCACCCCCCACAGTTAGGGGAATAAATACTTGGCTGGCGACTTTTTCAACCACATGTACTATCGTATCACGATTGTCAGAGCTTGCTGTGATGTCTAAAAAAGTGACTTCATCTGCGCCCTGTTCATCGTAACGCTTGGCGATTTCGACAGGATCACCGGCATCGCGGATATTGACAAAGTTCACACCTTTGACTACTCGCCCTGCATCAACATCAAGACAGGGAATAATTCGTTTTGCTAATCCCATTATTAGTTAAGCGTAGAGTGGGTAGAGCGACAGCAAAACCCACCATTTATTTGAATGAAAAGAATGAAAAGGTGGGTTTTGTACCCACCCTACAATAGTAGTTACCAAACAAAAAAACTTAAAACCTCATTTTTTTCAATGAGTTATTGAAACATTCACTGTTTAGGAAACATCGAAGGTTTTTAAACTACTGAGGTTTGCATAACTCCAAGCCCCTCTTGATGATATTTCTAATATCCATTTTCACAACTCCCATATCTTGTTGTAAACCGTTTTGATTTGGAATAATATTGGGATCAATTTTCAAAATGTCATCAATTTTGGCATACCCACGCGATTTAGCCAACCCATTAACTGCGTAAGTTATCCCATTCGCCTTGAATGTGACAATGCCAGGGTGATAGCATTCCAACTCGCCATTGGGAAGCGTAAAGGGCCATTTTTCCCCGTAATCTTCTTGTATCATAAAAAGAGCGGGTTGTCTTCTCAGTTCAATCCGTTTTTTCTTGTAATGGCTCAATTTGCGTTGATATTCCTTGTTGTCTGGAAAAAGTTTAATCAAATTGGTATATGCCTTAATATGCGTTTCTATTTCGGTTGAAGGCCAGCGTTGTAAGTTCGCAAGTATATTCGATTCCTGCGCCTTTTTACGCCGATATTTTGCTCTCTCAATCATATTCAGTGCTTTTGGATCCGTCGCGTACTGAATTTGTTGAATAAATTCAATGGCTTCGTCAAATTTATGCGCTTTAATCAATTTATTGGCTATGAAAAGTTTTTCATCAAAGCGTTTGCGTTGAGCGATCTCAATCAGTTTCAATGCTTTTGGATCAGTTGCATACTGAGTTTTTTTAATAAATTCAATGGCTTCGTCAAATTGATACGTTTTAATCAATTTATTGGCTTTGAAAAGTTCATCATCAAAGCGTTTGTGTTGAGCAACCTCAATCAGTTTCAGTGCTTTTGGCTCTGTCGCATACAGAGATTTTTGAACAAACTCAATAGCTTCGCCATATTGACGTGCCTTAATCAACTTATCGGTTTCTCTAAGCATTTCTTTAAAGCGTTTGCTTTTAGCTTGCTCAATCAGTTTCAATGCTTTTGGCTCTGTCGCATATCGAGATTTTAGAACAAACTCAATAGCTTCGTCAAATTGACGCGCCCTAATCAACTTCTCGGTTTTTCTGAGCATTTCTTTAAAGCGTTTGCTTTTAGCTTGCTCAATCAGTTTCAGTACTTTTACATCTGTCGCGTACTGAGATTTGTTAGCAAATTCAATGGCTTCATCAAATTTCTGCGCCCTAATCAACTTCTCTGTTTTTCTGAGCATCTCTTTAAAGCGTTTGCTTTTCGCTTGCTCAATCAGTTCCAGTACTTTTGGATCAGTCGCGTACTGAGATTTGTTAGCAAATTCAATGGCTTCATCAAATTTATGTGCCCTAATCAATTTTTTGGTTTCTCTGAGCATTTTTTTAAAGCGTTTGCTTTTCGCTTCCTCAATCAGTTTCACTACTTTTGGATCAGTCGCATACTGAGACTTTTGTGCAAATTCAATCGCTTTGTCGTATTTACCCGCTTTAATCAATTGTTTGGTTTTTTTGATAGCCTTCTTAAAACGTTCGCGCTCTTCTACTTTTGCCTTTGCTATTTCTGCATGATTCACCAATTTTTGAACGAGACAACTGGATTCAACATAAGGCATCCCTTTTTTGATAACATCTTTGTACTGTCCTCTCTCAAAAGATTTGCGTAATTGTACAATGTCTTTATCAATGATTTTTTTTGCTTTAACCGCGTGTTTTTTGAGCTTAGCGTTATCTTGTAATGGTTCAGCCATTTTATAGACTTCTCTATATTTCTTTTCCTTCATCAATTGAGGTACTTTTTCGAGAGCCGTTTTGATCTTTTCTTCTCTTATAGCCACATTCGCTTTTTTTATCCATTTTCCAATTTGGGGAGCAAAGTTAACATAAGGGCTACCTTGATTGATAACATCCTGATAATAACCATTCTCATACCAAAATTGTAAATCGGAAATGAACGATACTTTCTGATTTTCATAAGATTCTTTTTTCTTTTCAGATTCTTCTCCGTAAAGATATGATTCCAATTTTTTGAGATCTCTCTCATTGTTATAGTCTATCAATACATTTT
Source organism: Thiotrichaceae bacterium (assembly GCA_029939505.1). Taxonomy (GTDB): domain Bacteria; phylum Pseudomonadota; class Gammaproteobacteria; order Beggiatoales; family Beggiatoaceae; genus QNES01. The sequence continues at coordinate 5,765 of JAOZSV010000097.1, forward strand.
GTATCAAAAAACCAACAAAAAACTGCTTTTCCTCTGTTTCCTTGTTGAAGAAAAATATCACAATGACAAGGGCTAACAAAACGATAATTGTTTTGTTCATTAAAGAATAATTAAAACGACTTATTTTTTTTAAAAAGTCATTAATGTATGGAAAAATCAAAATACCAGTAACAATAAAAACTAATCCAATTTCAAAGAAATCTGTTCCTGATAAAATCAAACCTGTTGCTATAAAGCCGATTACAAATACCCAATTCATTATCCTACTAATGAACCAGGGTATTTTCCGTAGAATGACAGGAATGAACCTGAGGGTTAAACTAAAAAGTTCAACCCCGATAATTAATAGTCGAGCAATGATTTGAGGGGTATTTTTAACGCCTGAAATAAAAAGCGTCAATCCGACGAATAATGTTCTTGTCGTTAAACCATAAGTTTTCTTGATAATGGCAATAATCCGTTTAAAGAGAGTATTTTTCAAAATGGTCATTTTTATTTTTTTTTCGAGGCTAAAGCGTTGTTTTTTTGGAGTCCAACGCTTCAGCTTTGGGATTTTCAAAGCCGTTTCCGGATGGACACGATTTAGATTTTAGAGATAAAATTAGGGTAAATGAACCGTTTGAGGCGGTATCCAGCCTCGTGCAATATGTTCCACCACTACCGTGGTATAAATACCGCCACGCACATTAAATTCTGCTCTAAGACGCATAAAGTGCGGCGCACAGCTTTCTACTAAATCATTAAGAATTTGGTTAGTCACCGCTTCGTGAAATGTTCCTTCATCGCGATAAGACCAAATATAATTCTTTAATGACTTGAGTTCTATGCAAAGTTTATCAGGTACATAATCTAAAAACAAGGTGGCAAAATCAGGTTGCCCTGTTTTTGGACATAAACAGGTAAACTCAGGCATACGGATATGAATAGTATAATCACGTTCTTCATTAGGATTATCAAACGTTTCAAATGTTTTATTGGGTTGAGTTGGCATAGTGAATGATATATCAGATTCGAGGTTCAAGTTTTTCTTCATAATACCCTTGAGGTTCTTGCAAAATTCTTATGATGAGGGCAGATGATGAGGGCAGGGACAGGTCTGCCCCTACAAAACCTCACGTCTTTCAGGATGGTAGGGGCTAACCTGCGTGTTCGTCCTCGTTTTCATCCATATACTACCTTCTTACGCTATAAAATCCATATTGTCCAATTTGACAAGTCTGATCTTTTAAATGCGCCATCACTTGTTCAACTGTTGGTGGATTCGTTTTAGAATCTAAAAATTGATGCAGACTATACGCTGTTTGGCGGCATAATATTGCGACTAAATTATCTCCTCCATAAGGTGGTTTTACTTTGAGCGGCGGAAGATGAAAGGGAAATTTTTTGATTTTATTGTAAGAATCACCATATAAAGTGAGTGGATATACAAATTGTAAAGTGCCATTTCCAGTTAAATTAAATAAAGTGAGTGCCATTAATCCTTCTCGGTTATCACCTGGTGATATGCTAAAATGCAATAATTCACCTTGTTTATGTATGCCATCTCCTTCCTGTAACGTCATTTTAATTGGTTTCAACTGCATATCAAAGCGATTGGCTAATCCTTTTAATAGGCGATGTTTGTTGATAATTTGTTGCCAATGTCTTTGTTGATCATAAGGAAATTGGGTTTCTTCATCGCCAGTATTGTTAAATACTTTGATTTGGTGATTGAAGCGTTCAAATAGCAAATCATAACCGGATTCTACTTGACGAAACTGTTTTAAATCCCTGGGTGGTTTGGTTTTTTTAATCTTGATGTTGATTATGGAATCGCTTGCTTCTACAATGAATGAACGGAGTTTAATTCCCGGTTTATCTTCTCCGGTTTTGATTTTTGGCGTTTGTTGATTGTTCATTTTATCGCGAACCTTTTCAGTTATAAAGTCTCGCAATTCATTGGGTTCTAAATATTTATCTTGATTAGAATCTGCTTCACCATTGAGGGCTTTGGCAAAATACCAACTTAACGCGCCATGTTGTTTTCCAGAAAAATGGGTTTCTTGAATAATGAGATTGTCACTAGAAACGGCAGTAATATAGGTTACATGCTTTAACTGATTATTTTCATCAGCTTGATTGCTTGGCAATACGGGAATTGAAGGAACAATATGATATTTTCCGGTACGTGTTTTCCCTGTATTCTGTCGCGCACGCACCATGCCGTTAGAATGACAAGCATCAATTAAGACGACAATTTTATAAGCTGCTGCTTCTTTAAATAGACTATAAAGTTGATCATCTATAATAAAACCTTGTTTGCCATTATAGTCGTAAAACAGCAGTGATTCATCTTTGCCATCCTTTTCATCAAAAGGTTGATTGTCTTGATTTTGACTTCCATGCCCTGCAAAACTCAAAATCAAGGTATCTCCCGGTTGAGCTTGTTTGAGCATATTTTGCCAAGCCTTGTCAAAGGCTTGACGAGTCGCTTTTTCATCTAACAAGAGACGATTTTCAGGTAAAATAACACCTTGTTTTCGCAGTGTTTTTGCAATAAGTTGTGCATCATTAACTGCTGCGTCTAGGTTAGAAAAATTCTGATCGAATGGATATTGATTAATTCCGATCACTAAAGCGTGTTGAGTGGCTTGAGTTGAGATACTCAGTAGTAAAAAAATACTACTTATTATTAATTTCATAATCACTAAACACGCCTGCCCATTTTCTAGGGCGTAATACTTCATTTAACATCACTTCCTTCTTCAGTTGATCATGCAAATGTTGCAATATCGGTTTTGCCATTTCGGCGTTTATTTCTTCAAAAGGCACTGGTAAAATGGCTTTTAAATCAATACCTTCTTCTACCAATATGGTTAGCAAACTGCCTTCACCAAGCGGTTCTTGTGCCGGTAAATCAAAACCCCAGTGTTTTTCTGGAATGGTGAATTCTTGGTTCGCTTTGAGTTTGAATGCTTCGTCGTAATATTGATTAGGCATTATTAACGTCAATGCGCCTTTGCTATTAATATCAAAAACTAACAATTGCCCTCCTTTTTCGCTAGTAAAACGCATTTGCATGGTTTCACCTACCTTAAAAGAAGTATCTGGTAGAATTTCACCCTTTAATTTGGCTTGATTTGGATTAGAAAACAACTCTTTGGCATATTGGGCAACAGATTGGGTATTTTCACAATTTATAAATCGACTACAAGATACCTCAATCAAATCATCCCATTTAATAATCAAAGTAGCAGCAGTTCCTAAAGCTGCTACAAGCCATGCAAAACCAACAAATATTTTTTTTATACTCTTGAACATAATTTCTCCTGTTAGAATCAAAATTAAAAGTAACTACAAGGATTGCATATAAGCAAGGATAAATCTAAACAATCAGAAATCCGATTTTTTCAAAAGATTTCTTAATATTTTGAAGGCTTTATCCCTGTTTATATGAAATCCATGTAGTTATTCCTTATTTCATCTCAGACAACTCAACACGCCGATTTAGCATATCAATTTGTTCTTGGTTATAATAGGCACGATTCTCCAATTTTAACGGTTCATCTTCACCTTTACCAATTGCTTTAATCTGAGCTGTAATGCCTTGCTTTTCAAAATAGCTTTTTACCGCTTTAGCGCGTCTTTTTGAAATAAAATCATTATACGAACTCAGACCTTTTTCATCCGTATGCCCAGTTAAGGTTACTCTACTGAATCCTTCGTTCTTTATATAAGAAGCCAGTTGTTTGGTGACTCGTTTGCCATTTTCATCCAGCCCCCATTTGCCAGTATAAAATGGGACAGGAACGGCTCGGTTCCTTGGGATAAATCCACGTATTTTACCACGCATCATACCATTTGCTTGCCCATTACGACTGATTGTATTTTTTACATTAGCCGTTAAAATTTGGGCTTCAGTCGCCTGTTGGTAAATTTTTTCGATTTGCGCGTTTGACGGTGCTTGAAGTGTCGCTTCTGGATCATGGATTAAATCCAAGGTTTGATTATAAAATATACTGGCATTTTGCCAATCTTGACGACGCACGGCAATATCGCCACGCACAACTTGAGTACCCCAAGTCATCGTTTCAGCGTGTTTGAGCCACTTTTCTGCTGCTGAAATTTTTCCTTCTTGCACCAAACTATCAGCTTTTGCAGCGGCAATATCTGCAATGCTACGTTTTACCGCATTTATATAAGAATCTGGGCAAGAATCTTTATGTAAAATGGGTAATAATTGCTCCAACTGAGTTAAGTTGTTAGCGCGTATTGCCTGATTTACTTGTGACGTATAATCAGGGCAAGCTGCGACGACTGGCAGCATTGTGATTAACAAGTAACAAAACAACAAAAGACGTATTATGAACATATTTTTGTTCTCCTGTAAAATGAGATCAGGTTTATATTATACTCAACAAAGGGCAAAAAACCAAGTTTTTTTTGTAACTACTCAGCCTTGAAATGTGAATGGAGTTCGAGGTTTTAGTTTTTTCAAAAAAAAAAACTAAAACCTCGAAAACGCTTCAGCTTTGTGCGTATTGGAGTACAACGCTTTAGCTTTGTGCGTATTGGAGTACAACGCTTCAGCTTTGTGCGTATTGGAATACAACGCTTTAAGACTGAGTCATTACTTTTTTTAAAAAAACAGGGTTTCTAAAACGCGATGAATTGAAAGGAGGAATTTATGTTAAATTCATTGAAGTTTTTTGTATTCATTTCAATTTTGCCTCTTAATACTTGGGGCGAATGTAACGATTTAGCCATTGATTTAGTCTATAAATTCCATGATGTACATAGTCAAGGTGGCGGTATTTATCGTCAAAAGGCTTTATTGGAGCGTGCTTTGGAATTATGCCCTACGATGCCAGAGGCGCATAATAATTTGGCTTCTTTGTTAGAAGATGAGAAGGCTTATTCTGAAGCGATTTCTCATTATAAGTTGGCTCTTCAATATCGCCCTCATTTTCCTCAAGCTTGGTATGGTTTAGGCGAGACTTATTATAAACAAGGGCAATTTGTGCTGAGTTTAGAGGCGCATTTACATGCTTGTTTAGATGATGAGGATTCTAAAAAGCGCGTTTCTACTTTATTAAATGAACAATCTTATGCTGTGACGGAGGCGGGTGAAATTATTGATAAGGAGAGTTTGTTAGCCTTGTATGATCCAGAGCGTCGGCAGGTGATGAATCAGTTGTTGTCTGATTGTGGTTTGCGTGGTGTTGGTAGAGTGATGCCAGTTCATACTTTTCGTAATTTCCATTTTGATAGTGGTAAAGCCGATTTACAGCCAGGCTCAGATGAGCAATTAGATGAATTAGCAGCCACATTTAATCGCTTATATGAGAAACTCGTTCAAATTCATGGACATACAGATACTCAGTCGTTTAAAGGCGTTTCCAAGCAGGAAAGTGATCAGCTTAATGTACAATTATCACAAAATCGCGCCGCCACAATCGCCGCCGCTTTGGCTAAACGTGGCGTGATAAATCTTGAAACCGAAGGGCATGGTTATCGTCAGCCGCTCGTTGAAGGTAATCATCCTGCCGCTTGGGCAAAAAATCGGCGCGTGGAGATTCAAGTTCGATAGATTATTAATTATCTGAATCAGCCATGTAGCCATGTAGGGTGGGCAAAAAAAAGACGTTGCCCACCCTACATAACTACCCTTGAGAATTTTGTGTTGGCGCAGTAAAACCTTAATATTGAGGAAAATGAATGAATGAATTAATCGAAATCAAATCAGAGGAGTCTCAATACGTGGGTTCGTTAAACCATAGTTTTACACAAGCTCAGTTAACCAGTAAGTTATCTAGTGAAGAGAGATTCACCACTTATGTTGAATTAAGTTTGGATGTGAGCCAAACAGACTTAACTCCTTATGGACTAAAGACAAAAGAAGAACTTAAACCTGATATATGTCTTTATGAAGACACCGCTTCAGATTCTCCGAACCCTGAACCATCTTATGATGTTTTGCGAGTTTCTCAAATGCCAACTTTGGCTATTGAAATCATTTCTCCCAAACAAGGCATTGATGATATTTTATCCAAGTTCAAAGCCTATTTCGCGCTTGGCATCAAATCCTGTTGGTTAGTCACGCCCGCTTTTGAAGCGATAACGGTTTATTCTGGGATTAAAGACTTTAAAATTTTTGATGTCAGACGTGATTCTGAGATTGTTGATGATCTGTTAGGTATTCATCTACCCCTTCAGAAAATTTTCAGCAAGTAGGGAGTCCAAACCTTCAGATTTGGCATTCAGCAATTTAGTCACGTCCAAATCTAAAGGTTTGGACTCCATAATATCCGATAATTTCTTTAGTACTTATATTAAGTACAACGGATTAGAAAATAAAACGGATGGATTCAAGGTGAAAGTTTCGGAGACACTGGATTACTCTAAATCCTCCTCTGATTACCAATCCGTTTTATTCCTAAATCCGTTGTACTCTACTTACAGGAGAAAAAAACCCATGAAAAAATTCATCATCCTAACCCTAACCCTACTATCCATAGCAGGAATCCCGATAACAGCAAGAACTGCCCAATCCACCAGTCCCCCAATCCTGCAAATCGACACTGGCGGGCATAAGTCTAAAATTCAAGAGGTCACTTTCACCTCCGATGGACGTTATTTAGTCTCGGCGGGAGAGGACAAAGTAGTACGAGTCTGGGACTTAGAAACGGGAGAGACAGTACGAACGCTACGAGGACAAATCGGTGCTGGGCATGAAGGCAAGATTTATGCGATGGCACTGTCGCCGGATGAACGGTGGTTGGCAGTGGGGGGATTTATGGGAAGCAACACTGAATATCAAGATGCTATCCGCCTCTACAACTTCCCCACTGGCGAGTTAGTAACGCTGCTTAAAGGACATGACAATGTGGTTAATGGATTAGCCTTTTCCCCCAATAGCCGCTATCTATTGTCGGGTCAAGGTGGTAGTTCTAATCAAATTGCCATTGTTTGGGACATCAATCAACAGCAGCGGCTACACATTCTAAAAGGACATACTAAGGAAATCTACGCCGTCGCCTTTACTCCCGATTCTAAGCGTGTAGTGACGGGTAGTTTAGATCAGAGTTTGCGTCTGTGGCGAGTTGCAAATGGTGGGCTGATAGCGAAATTGCAAGAACATTCTGATAAAGTGCGTTCAGTAGCAATCTCTCCTAAAGATGGCACTATCGCTTCTGGAAGTTTGGATCACAGTATTCGCCTCTGGGATGGATTAACGGGGCGGTTTATTAAAACCTTGGCTAATCAAGGCACGCAAGTTGGTAGTTTGTCCTTTAGTCCTGATGGGGGTTATTTGGTGTCTGGAGTTTCTATGCAAAGAGGACATTTTTACTGTCATGTCTGGTCTTATCCCAGCGGCAAGAAAATCGTCACCTATAAAGAACATGACAATATCGTACTCGCTACCGCCGTCAGTCCCGATGGACGCTGGGTGGCGACGGGGGGTGGTTCAAATCAAGAAATTCACGTCTGGAATCTGCGCGATGGTACAGTCAAACAGCGGTTGCGGGGTGTTGGCGCGAGTATTTGGGCGGTGGGTTTTTCTGAGGATGGGAAAGAGATGGGTTGGAGGAAAACATGGACACAACACAATCCAGCTAAAGGTTACGGACCATTAGAATACCGCCTAAAACTGCCTAGCTCAGTTCGTCCACTAGGAACGCCCAAAGAAATCAAGCCCAATCAGAACTACCTTCGCGCTAAAGATAAATGGCAAGATTGGTCTTTGTCTCATCGTAAGGGCGGTGATTATGGTTATAATGCCATTCTTGACATTAAAAAACAAAATCGCACCATTGCCAGTATTGAACGCGGTATTACTGATGGTAATCGTCATTTGTCTTACACCTTCACACCCAACGGACAAACCATCATCAGCGGCGGAAGTGCTGGATTTCTCACAGCCTACCAACGCGATGGCTCTAAAATCGGCGATTATGTTGGGCATACTGGCGATGTTTGGGCAGTGGCGGTTTCGGCAAATGGACGTTTCTTGCTTTCTGGTAGTGATGATCAAACGGTGCGGCTGTGGAATGTGGAGACGCGGGAGAATTTATTGACGCTGTTTCATGGAAGTAATGGAGAATGGGTGGTTTGGACTGAGAGTGGACATTATGCGGCTTCGCCTAATGGCGACAAAATGGTGGGTTGGCACTTAAATAAAGGCGTAGCTCACGCAGCCTATTATCTCACTGCCGCTCGGCTAAGTAAATCGCTTAACCGCCCTGACATTGTGGCTAACACGGTACGTCTGCGATCCGTCAAACAAGCCCTCGCAAAAGCGGGATTAACTGATTTTAATCTTGAACGACTGATTAATGACGCTTTGCCCTAATACTTTGTCAAGGTTATAAAGAGGCCGCCGATGCACGCATAACTATCATCAGTGCCACCAACAGCGACAGCTTCGCCCAAGAATTACCCGATTTAAAACATGGCGTATTTACTTATGCCCTACTCGAAGGGCTAAAAGGCAAAGCCGACTTAAATCGAGATAATCTGATAAAAATCAAAGAGTTAGATAATTATATTTCCGAACAAGTCGAAGAGTTGACTGATGGAAGTCAAATGTCGGTTTCATTTTCGGCGAGTGGATTTGAGAACTTTGTGTTGGCGCGTTAATTGATAATGAGGAAGGTGGGCAAGAAAAAGGACTTTGCCCACCCTACATGACTCTTGCAAAACTCATGGATGAATGAAAATGAGGGCGAACACGCAGGTTCGCCCCTACAATCCGGAAAGACGTGAGGTTTTGTAGGGGCAGACCAGTGTGTCTGCCCTTAACTTAATGGTATTGATCCTACGCTTGCTCAATGGCAACCAGTATAATTCAAACAGCGAATGCAATTCGTTTATCCACGTAATTCGTTGTATTCCGTATTTTAGTCGTTGCCCATTTTCTTAGTATATTTCTCAGCAATCTCATCACTACACAAAAAAATGACTTCGATCCCACATTCTGCTAGAGCCTCTTTCCATCCCCACCATTTGCTATCAGTCGCTTGTAGAATGGGTACTTCTTCGGGATGAACGGCAGACACAGCCACGAATTTACGATCAGAACGGTCAAAATCTTGCAATTTTGCATGGTTGGGAAATTCTACAAAGTCTAATTCATCATCAGGTTTGGGCGTGATTGCAACTAAACGACATCGTTCTGGATTAGCTTGGTTAGTCAACACCCATTTAAGGAACGCATCACCAACGCCCGGTTGACCACTACTTGATAACTTATGCAGATATTCCCCCAAAATTTTCCATTGATCGTCCAAAACGATGCAACCGTTTTCCATGATTTCTTTTAAGCGCCTGACACATTCAAGCACACACTCCCCACTCACATCAGCTTGATGGTTGGCTACCAATGGTACATTGGTATCAACTAGACAAAGAAACTTGTTCATAATCTAAATTTTGGATTTCATTTGACGTTGAATAGCAGCTTCCGTCATTGCTGTTAGTTCTCCAACTTCATCTCCGAAAAATTTATTTGGCCAATTTTTTATATTGCCATATTCATCCATTTCCAAATGTTTAAGAATTGAACCAGACGATGTCATTTCACAAAAATAAATGGCTGTATCAATCGCACGGATTTTTTGCTCCGCAATGCGACGCTGCAAACGTCGCAAAAAATGCTCTGAATGGCTCTCAATAAGCAGTTGAATATGATGAGGTTTTTCATTTTCATCTTTTGCGGCAATGGCTTCAATAAACAAATCAGCCAATTCCGCTTGTGCAGAGGGATGAAGATGAACTTCTGGTTGCTCCAAAATGGTGGTAGAACCGGGAGGGGCATAAAAACATTGTACTAACACGGGTAACACTTGAGACACTCCAAAACCCACGTCTGTCAAATTGACTTGATCTTTTGTACCCATATTTTTAACTAAAACTTCATAATCACGCCGATTGGGTGCAATTTGTTTAAGTTCAAAAGAATTAATTAACCCCATTTTTTTTAACCAATAGGCGATCATCGCTTCAAAAGGTAATGTTTGAGAGCCTGCTCGAATCCATTGCTTTTGTGCCGCTAAAATAACCTCAATTGCCCGTTCACCTCGCCATCCAACGGATTCAGGATTTTCACCCGACTTGATATAATATCGTTGTGGTGGTTCCCGTAAGGGACCGAGATAATAAATGTTTTGTAATACTTGTTCCAAAGCTAAGGTTAATTCATGTACAAAATCAGCGTTTTCATACTGAACGGTGACTTCGGAGGGAAAGCCATAAAAATGAATAGGATGTGATAAAAATGCTGATTTTGCAGGCACGAGATGAGAAGGAGAAATGGTCAAAGAATATTTATCTTGGTTTAGATTATTATGCTCTCGCTTCATTTCAACTTTTAATTTAGAGGGTTCCATTTGATAAGAGAGTTGATAAACGACCAAATCTTGACGCTCACCGCCCGCTAAACCAATTTCGCTACTAAACTTAATGGACTTTCCCAAATAAGATTTATTAGAATTTGTTACCTTCATCTCACTAAGCCATTCTAATTCAAAAGCAATCCTTTCATTATTTTCGTGAGCGTGGATCACATCCCAAAAAGTGCCAAGTTCTATAACCGTTTTTTTATCACCTAGATGAAGTGCCATTCTTCTATCTGGCGACTGTACGGTTTGTTTCAACATCATCAACAACTGATTAATACTGCTTTTACCCGAACTATTTGAACCGAAAAACACCGTAAGCGGCGCGAGCCGAATAGCTTGAGTATTACGCCACGCTTTAAAATTTTGTACTTGTAAATGAGTTAACATAGCAATGGTTAATGGTTAATGGTTAATTGTTAATGAACTTCAATAGATGGTAGGTGATAAGTCATTTATTAGTGAAGTAGTGAAGTAGGTCAGGTTAGATTTTGCCGTAACCCGACACAATTTATTAGGTAAATGTCAGGTTACGTTATCACTAACCCGATCTACCATACTGATTCAAACATGATTTAAAGATTTTCCATTATCCAAAAAAATCCTTTCAAAAATCGGATTTCTATGCTAAACTGCCCACCCTACAATATTTTCTCGTTCCCAAACTCTTCTCGTCTTCTCGTTCCCTTCGAGGCTAAAGTTTTTTCTTTAAAAAAACTTTAGCCTCGAACTCTGTTTGGGAATGCCTTCCACGACGCTCCGCGTCATTTCTAGGAGAACAAAGTTATGAAACCATTTTCTCAATGGACAAAAGAAGAAGTAGAAATCGAATTTAATCTAAAAATGGAACCAGATAATAAGAAACTTCAAGATTGGCTAAACGTTGTGCAAACGGTATCCACAAATGAAGCTAAACAATTGAAACGATTATCTAAAAAATTGTTATATCATGTTCACGATTGGAATGAAGAAGAATTAAAAGTCTATTTTTTAGCATTTATTCTTGATTTAATTGATTTTTATCAAGATAAATATCGTCCCTTTATGGAACGTCAGTTGTCAATAAAGTATGATGAAAATAAACGCCTGTGGGGTAATGTTGATTTTTTAGTGGCATCCGGCACACAATCGCCAAAGCAACCATTTTTTTTCATTCATGAATACAAAAAACAATTAGACACATCGAATGATCCTCTGGGGCAATTATTGGCAGCAATGGTTGCCGCTCAAAAGCTCAACCAGTCTTCTCATCCTATTTATGGAGCTTATATTATTGGTCGCCATTGGTATTTCGTTATATTAGACGGAACCTCATACACTGAAAGTTTTGCTTATGATGCGACTAAAGAAGAGATTATAATGATTGTCAATATTTTACGCCATACCAAAACTATTATTAATCGGATTTTGATTCCTAATACTCAATCATCAAGTTTTCTCGTTACTCCAAATAATAACGACAAGGATTGTATATAAAAAAGGATTGGATCGATGCTCGTTTTTAATCCCTTCGCTGAGACAATCCTTGTCATTATTGTTAGCTTTGACCTGGCAGGTTTTCTTTTTTGAACCTGCCATGTCTGGTTTTGACTTGAAAAAACCTCGGTTTCTGAGCGGCGAATAAAATATCTGACCATGCTTCGGTACTTAAAACCTTAATATTGAGCAAGTAGGGTGGGTAGAGGTACGAAACCCCACCTTTTGAACACTCTATCTACTCTACGCTTCTTGCTACGCTTGCTTTGATGTCATCAGGCCATTTATTAGGTAACTGATGTTACGCAAAGCTATTCTATTCGAGCTTAGAAATCCGTTTCAAAAAT
>JAOZSV010000098.1:0-12931 GCA_029939505.1 Thiotrichaceae bacterium
CACAAAGCTGAAGCGTTGGACTCCAAGACGCACAAAGCTGAAGCGTTGGACTCCATTCGCATTTCAAGGCGGAGTAGTGACAATATTTTATTTAATATCAATGAGATAGCCCAATAATAGATCAAAATTCATATAATTTTCTTGAAATTAATTCAAATTAAGATTAAAATGGTCATTTTCAAATAATCATATTTTCAAATATCTGAAGTTGATGCAAAATTCAGGATTGGTCAATGTGAAAAACCTCAAATTTTTTTAAAGGAAAATTGATAATGCTAAAAATGAAATTCGTTTGTTTTTTTTCCGCAGTGAGTATGTCTTTGGCCAGTTGCCAAGCGACGATGCCTTCTAACAAAACAATGGGGACTGTTGGTGGTGGTGCCGCAGGTGCTGTCATCGGTTCTCGGTTTGGTAAAGGCACAGGTAGAGATATTGCAATGGTAGCAGGGGCAGTTGGAGGTGCTCTCCTTGGTGGAATGATTGGTAGTTCGATGGATTCTGCCGATCAATCAAAGACACAACAAGCCTTGGCTAATACTCCAACAGGTAAGTCGGTTGCTTGGACTAACCCCGATACTCAAGCAGAGTATGAAGTAACACCTGTCAGTACCTTTAAGAATAAATCTGGGCAAGATTGCCGTAATTACACGACCGTTGCCATGATAAAAGGAAAGCGGGAAACATTACATGGTACTGCTTGTCGTCAACCTAATGGTATATGGAAAGCGGTTGACAGATAGACATTTTGTCTGAACCTGTACGCTGACATTGACAAAACGGACGGGGTGGCACGCCGTCCAGCACATAGCCTACTCGTCACTATTCAGCCTTGAAATCAATTTCAAGGCTGAAAGCATTCGAGAGTCGAGGTTAAAGTTTTTTTTAAAGAAAAAACTCTTTGTACAGGACATTTTTTTATAAGTTATTGATTTAATTTGCTTTCCATTGTTAGAATCAGAATTGACAGAATATTCGAGGCTAAAGTTTTTCTTCAAAAAACTTTAGCCTCGAATAGAATTAACAGAATTTAAAACCTCATAAGTCAATTCGAGGTTCAAGTTTTTTGAAGAAAAACTTGAACCTCGAAAAATCACTGAATTTTTAATTCTGAAAATTCAAACATTCTGAAAATTCTGATTTCGAGGCTAACGTTTTTTCGTTAAAAAAACGTTAGCCTCGAAAACAATAAAAAATGTCCTGTACAAAGAGAAAAAACTTTAACCTCGACTTGAGTTTTTTGAAACTCAAACCTTGAATAGTCTGCTAAGGAACGTGCATGAAATCAATTCCATAAGAATCAAACCTGACAGGTTTCCAAAACCTGTCAGGTATTCGAGGTTTGATAAAAGTTCAGAAAAATAAATTCCGACACCACCCCACTACGACACTCATTTTTTTATGTCAATCAAAGATAAATTGAACCATGTCAAAAAAAATAGCAAAACATTTTTGCTGCCAGCTTCTATGGCTGCATTAACAATGTTAGTCGTGATAGGGACGATTTGGGTATTTGAATACTCAGAAAAACAACGATTTGAACAGCAAATTCGTGCTGATGTTCTCAACAAAGTCAGTACCATTCGGGCACAACTGGAAGCAGGATTGAACTCACGGTTATTTCTTATGCGTGGCTTGATTGCTTATATTTCCACTTATCCCCAGATGACGCAAACGGAATTTGCCAAAATTGCTCAAGTCACATTAGGACAGCAAGAGGGTGTTCGCAGTTTAAATCTTGCTCAGAATACGACAATAAGTCATGTCTATCCGTTAGAAAGTAATAAAACCATAATAGGGGTTGACTTAGTCACTATACCAGGGCAAAAAGACATAATCCAACGAGTCATTGAAACAAAAAAAACGGTAGTGGCAGGGCCAATTGAATTAGCTAAAACAGAAGGCATTGAGTTAGCCACTAAAGAAGAAAAAGGAGAAAATGTCTTTATCAGCTACAGCCCCATTTTTATCTCATCGCATCAGGGCGCTCCTAAAACTTACTGGGGATTGGGGATAATTCTAATTAACCAAGAACATTTGTTTAAAGAGGCGGGACTGTTTGATTCAACTATTCTTCTCCAATATGCTTTACGCGGTAGAAATTTTGGTTCAACCACTCCTCTTCAATACGCTTTACGCGGTAGAAATGGAGATAGGATAAGTGGTGGAGTATTTTTCGGTGATGCGAAAGTTTTTCAGCAAAATCCCGTTTCACAATCGGTTTCCTTGCCTAATGGTTCATGGCGATTAGCCGCTGTACCTATAGATGGATGGCCGAATAGTGCGCCCATTTCTAATTGGCTATGGATAATTGGCAGTATGTTAGCCCTTATGATGGGTATTTTAGTATTCACAGTCGTCAATGAGCCTGTACAATTGCAAGAAGCGATTAATAGGGCAACCAAAGAATTACAAAAGGCTCATCAAGAGATACAACGTTTAGAGCAGCAAAAATATGAACAATTAGCTGAGCATAGCCATACACTTGAAGAAAAAGTCACAGAACGTACTCAAGAACTTTCAGAAACACTTGAGCATCTTAAAACGACGCAAAAAGAACTCATCCAATCAGAAAAAATGGCGGCATTGGGTCAACTGGTTGCCGGCATTGCCCATGAAATTAATACGCCATTAGGGGCCATTCGATCTTCTGTGGAGAATATTGCCCTTTTTTTAAACCAAACTCTGAAAGAATTACCCGCATTTTTTCAACAACTTTCTTCTGAAGAAAATCAGCATGATTATTTTAGCTTACTTATAAAAAAAATCAATGAACAAGAACCCCCCTTATCTTCCAAAGAAAAACGTCAATTCAGAAGACGCTTAGTGCGTCAGTTGGATCAACAAGATATTAAAAATTCAAGCACCGTTGCCGATACGCTAGTCGAGATGGGTATTTATGATGATATTGATCTTTTTTTACCTTTATTAAAAGACACTAATAATTCAACGACTTTAAATACCGCTTATCAACTCACCACCTTAAAAAAAAGCACTCAAACAATTATAATGGCTTCAGAGCGTGCAGGCAAAGTCATTTTTGCATTGAAAAATTTTACGCATTATGATCATGTCGGTGAAAAGCTATCTGCTAATCTCATAGATGGGATTGAAACCGTTTTAACGCTTTACCATAATCAAATGAAATATGCGATTGAACTCATTAAAAACTATGCGCCATTACCATTAGTGCTATGTTATCCTGATGAACTCAATCAAGTTTGGACTAATTTGATTCATAATGCTTTACAAGCCATGAATAATAATGGTATTTTAAAAATAGATGTTTTTGAGCAAGATAATCAGGCAATAATTAACGTAACTGATAATGGTGCTGGTATTCCTGATGAGGTTAAGTCAAGAATCTTTGAACCGTTTTTTACAACCAAACCTGCTGGTGAGGGTAGCGGCTTAGGGCTGGATATTGTTAATAAAATCATTGAGAAACATAATGGAAGGATTACGGTGGAAAGTGTTCCTGGGCAAACGACTTTCACGGTTTCTTTGCCGATTGAATAACTGATGTGACGCAAGGTGCTTCCAAGTTCCACCGATTTCATCGGTGGCTATTCATGTTTAACCCCTTCAGGGTTGAAACTAACCCCAACGGGGTGAAATGTGAATAGCCACCGATGAAATCGGTGGAATTTAGGTGGTATTCAAATTGGAAGCACCCCGCGTAACATCAGTGAATAAGGAACGCGCATGAAATAAATTCTACCATGTTGAATCAGACCTGACAGTACTTACGTTTTTTTCAACTCCAGAATAACATGAGGAAATTAATATGGCTTTTATTACATGGTCTAACGAATACAGCGTCAATATAAAAGAGATTGATCGGCAACATCAGTTTCTCATTAATATTGTCAACAAAATGCACGAACTCGTGATGGCAGATGCTGGGGATAGTGCGAATAGATCGGAATCGGACATTAAACGGATTAGATCGGACATTAGACGGGTCTTTGCGAAGTTAGCTGATTACACAAACTATCATTTTCGTACAGAAGAAGAACTATTTAAGACACACAATTACCCAGGGTTTCAGGTTCACAAACGACAACATAACGAATTGGTCTTGCAGGTACTTGAATTACAAAGGCGTTTTTTAAAAAATGAAGTCTCCATTACTCAGGAAATCTTCGATTTCCTGAAAGAGTGGCTGATCAATCATATCTTGGTTTCTGACAAAGAATACACTGTTTTCTTAAATGCTAAAGGAGTTTTTTAAAACGTATGTCACTAGGCCCTTTAATGATAGACCTTGAAACTCAAATCTTGAGCAAGGAAGAACGTGAATTATTACAACATCCCCTCGTAGGAGGGGTTATCCTTTTTAGCCGTCATTATGAATCACCCGCACAAATTTCTGCACTCACAACAGAAATTCACGCCCTCCGTCAACCGCCTTTACTTATTGCCGTTGATCAAGAAGGTGGACGAGTACAACGTTTTCGTGAAGGATTTGTGAACCTGCCACCAGTTGCACAATTAGGCGTACTCTATGATCGCAATAGTCAACAAGCCTTGACATTGGCTGAACAAATGGGATGGTTAATGGCTGCTGAATTACGCGCCGTTGGTGTCGATTTTAGTTTCGCGCCCGTGCTAGATTTAGGGCGAGGTATCAGTACCGTGATTGGAGATCGCGCATTTCATGCCGAACCAGAAATTGTGGCTGAATTAGCACACGCTATGATGAAAGGTATGCGTCAAGCAGGTATGATGGCGGTAGGTAAACATTTTCCTGGACATGGTTCAGTTGCACCCGATTCACACATAGCGTTGCCCATCGATGAACGCAAGTTTGAAGATATACAATTTGAAGACTTATTGCCCTTTGAACGCATGATACATTATGGACTCGCTGCGATTATGCCTGCTCATGTCATTTATCCAAAAGTGGATATGCAACCAGCGGGTTTTTCATCCCGTTGGATACAAGATATTTTGCGTAAAACTTATGAATTTGAAGGAGTGATATTCAGCGATGATATTACGATGGCAGGCGCAGCCGTCGTCGGCGATCATCTCGCACGAACTCAACAAGCATTACAAGCAGGCTGTGACATGGTACTCATTTGCAATGATCAAACTGCCGCTATTCAAGTCATTGATAATTTAGGTGAATATCACTCTCCCACCTCTCAAGTCCGTTTAATGCGCTTGCATGGACAATCTGCCATCAATTGGGAAAATTTACATGCGGGCAAGAAATGGTTGCAAGTCAAGTTGGATTTGAATCAATATTTAAAAATAGAGTAACGACTCCGCCTTGAAATTGATTTCAAGGCGGACAGCTAAAGCAGTGCTTTGGTGTATGACGCTATCGCTTATACACCCTACAATAAAATCAATGACTTAAAAACTGGTGTATAACGATGAGCGCCGGCGTGGGAACGAGAAAAGTCGCCTACTTGGAAGGTATTAATACTGAGGATATGGTAATGGGTTTAGATATTCTTGAATTAACTATGGCTTATGAAGAAGAATTTGGAATAATCATGGATGAGCCTTGTGCCACACCAGGACTCGTGGCGGATTACTTATATACACGGGTTAGACGAAGCAACAAGGATTCATGTCTATCTCAACAAGGATTCTACAAAATAAGGAAAGAGTTGGTGGACCAATTTGGATTGAAGAGGAGGGAAATACGACCGAATACCAAGATCAGAAATTTGTTGGGGGATGAGATAAAGAAAAACTGGCAATCCCTGCATAAAGCCGTTGGTACGAAATACTTTCCACCACTGGAAAGAAGCCGTTCATTTTTTATGGCTACCGTTTTTGGTGTACCAGCAATTGTTGTGTTACCTCTATATATAATAGATTTACCTCTACAAATTATAGGTCTGTTTTTTTTTCTTGGTGTTGTTCTATCCAACTACATCACGCACAAAATGGGAGATCAAATACCTGGTAAACTGACCTGTATCAGCGATTTTATTCCCTACATCACTTGCAGCAAAAGCAAGGTGTGGTCTTATGGTGAAATACTGGAGAAGGTGATAGATATCACATCAGAGGAATTGGGAATTGAAAGACAGCTTATAACGAGAGATTCCAATTTTGTGGACGAACTGGGTGCTGGTTAATGAGAGCATGGGCTAACAAATTGCTATAGTAGGAGCAGGCGTAGCGATAGCCATCATTTTCTCGTTCCCACGCGCCGGCGTGGGAACGCATACTGTGACGCGCCAGCGTCACTCCTTTAAAAAAATAATGACGAACATCGAATTACTCCAAATGATTGAGCAAGTTGCTAAACGTAAAGTAACCTCGTTCGATCTTTCCGAAAAAAGTTTGACAATATTGCCGAGCGAAATTGGTCAACTTACTCATTTAACCGAATTGGATTTATCCTACAATCAACTTATGGTATTACCACCTGAAATTGGGAATTTGACTTCTTTGATAATGCTTAAAGTCAGTGGTAATCAACTTACTGAATTACCGCCAACAATTAGTCAGTTGAGCAATCTAAAAAAACTTATTATTGGTGATATATTTGGTGGTAATAACTTGACGATACTACCTCCAATTATTGGTCAACTTAGCAATTGTCAAAGGCTATGTTTGAGCAACAATCAACTAACCGCATTGCCATCAGAAATTGGACAGCTAACTAATTTGACAATGCTTGATGTTCGCTGGAATCGACTTACCGCATTACCTCTGGAAATTGGGCAACTAATTAATTTGACTGGTTTACATATAGAAGGCAATCCAATTACACCACCATCTAACATTATTGCACAAGGAAAACAAGCTATTTTAGATTATCTTAATGAAACGATAGACGTTCAGAAAAATAATGAGCGAGGCTAAAGTTTTTTTTTCCTCGTTCCCACGCGCTGGTGTCACTGCCATTAAGTTTTCGAGGTTTGAGTTTTTTTTTAACTCAAACCTCGAAAGGAAGATTTATTGGAGTCCAAACCTTCAGATTTGGATTATTTCGCTTAAATATCAATTCGAGGTTTGAGTTTTTTTGAAAAAAAAACTCAATTCGAGGTTCAAGTTTTTTGGGTAAAAAAACTTGAACCTCGAATCGAATACTTCCAAATCTAAAGGATTCGAGGTTTGAGTTTTTTGAAGAAAAACTCAAACCTCGAATGGACTCCAAGGCTTCACTTAATGGCATTGACGCCAGCGCGTGGAAACCAGAAAATGAATAACGCCGGCGCGTTATGGTAGGCATTCCCACGCCCGCGCGTGGGAACGAGAAAAAAACGAGAAAAAAATCCGTGCGATTGATTAGCGGCGTTATGAGTAAAACATGATTGAGTCTATTCGCCAGAAAATGAAAATACTCGCTTTAGCTGATGCGATTATTGAGCCTGATTGGCAATACCGATATTTTTCTTACCATTCCAAATGGTCAGATGAAGAAGAAATGGCCTCATTTCGAGATGGTTGTGGTGGTGAATGGTTTCTTTGGTTGTCGGGGCGGTTTGCCGGGTATAAATGTTTAAGCCCTGAAGATGGGCTAATGCCTGATCTTGAAGGAGTGAAAAGTCAGGTTCCAAATGCCTATAGCTCATTTGTTTCTGAGCCAGCTTTTAGCATGGATTTGGCTACATGTATTTGGTATTGGGCTGATTCAAAGTGGTTCAAACATGGGTTAACAGTTGAATGGCTAATTGATCTTGAAGAGATAATAAAATGGACTGCTAAAGATTATCACACTTGGGCAATTGAGTATTATGAGAGAGATTTCGATATTAAAAATATTGAGAAACTATTTGAATATCAGTTTAGTGAAGAACAGGCGAAAAAATTAAATCCAGAAATTGATATAAATGAATTGCAAAGAGAGTTAGTATAAATTGGCATCAATTTATAACAATCGCGTCAACTCGGCAACGATAAGTACAACTTGATTGATGTATTATTTTTGTATCTTCTCAAAAAGTGTGGGTAAACGTGCAGCGAACCTGACAGGTTTCGAGGCTAAAGTTTTTTTAAAGAAAAAACTTTAGCCTCGAATGGAAACCTGTCAGGTTTAGAACAACGTTACCTTACCGTCAGATTTGGATTATATCGTTTAGAATCAATTCGAGGTTTGAGTTTTTTTTTCAAAAAAACTCAATTCGAGGTTCAAGTTTTTTTACAGAAAAAACTTGAACCTCGAATCGAATACTTCCAAATCTAAAGGTTTGGACTCCAAGGCTTCACTTATTGAATACCACCTAAATTCCACCGATTTCATCGGTGGCTATTTTCCTCGTTCCCACGCGCTGGCGTGGGAACGCATACAGTGACGCGCCAGCGTCACTCCTTTAAAAAAATAATGAATAACGCCGGCGCGTTATGGTAGGCATTCCCACGCCAGCGCGTGGGAACGAGAAAATTTGATAATTGAGTATTAAACAGAACAAGAACAGGAATTATGAAAAAAAAGCGGTGTATAATCCAATCGTTTACTTTGGGTGTGATCTTATCAATGAGTTCAGCTATTCATGCTGACTTTAACGGAACCATATTAGAAATAGGCAATGAATTAACTTGGAATACCCTATTCTCAGGTAAAACTGATTTGGCAAAGATGGGTAGCAGCATGGTTGTGGGAGATTTTAACGGAGATCATATAGCCGATTTGGCTTTAGGGAGTCCCAATGCAAAATCTCGCAGAGGGGTTGAGTACACTGGCGCAGTTTCCGTCTATTTTGGTGGTCAGGATTTTGGAGCGATTAAGGAAATAGTGACTCCAGATGGTAAAAGTGAGGATTTCGCCTTTTATGGTACCAAGAAGAGTGAACATGTCGGTGACATTTTAGCGGCGGGCGATTTGAATGGCGACGGTATAGATGATCTGGTGATTGTTGCCCAACAAAACAGCAATTATAACCAGACAAAGATTTATGTGGTGTATGGTCAAAAGGATTTATCAGGAAACATGAAATCGGTTGATGCAGATGTCATGTTTCAGCGTGATTTCATGCACATTTCTGCCATCGCTGTTGGTGATCTCAACGCAGATGGCATTGATGATTTGGCAATCAGTGACCACTTGTCTGGTATGAGTAGTAATATATCTCCTTATCAAGGAGGACGTGAGATTCATGGGGCGGTTTATGTGATGTTTGGTGGTTCGCAATGGCAAGCTGGCGTTGATTTAGCTTGTCGGCTTGATACAACGATTATTGATTTGCTTTGTCAAGTTGATGCAACGATTACTCGTGATAATGGTCATGCTTTATTCCAAATCGAAAGTCTCGCTATCGGTGATATCAATGGCGATGGTCTTGGCGATTTATTAATGGGTGCTTCTGGGGAAAGTTATAATGAACTCAGTCTTGAGAAAATGGGTCGTGTTTATGGATACTATGGACGCAACAATATCCCTAGCAAAATCAGCGCCCGCGATTTCAATGTCTTGGTTTTAGGCTCACGAATGAAAGAGCAAATGGGTGAAACATTGGTTGTTGGGGACGTAAACGGTGATGGTATTGGGGATTTGATCATGGGTGGACCACAAGCTTGGGAAGAAGATGTGCCTGATACAACTGGTTTTGGCAAGGTTGATGTTGTTTATGGTGCAACAAATTTAGGTCACGCCCCCATAGATTTGTTGGACGAAGCCGATATTACCTTGACATTAAACCACAATATAGGAAGGGCTGGATTTCTCACTGGCCAATCTCTACAGACTGCCGATCTGAATGGCGATGCGATTGACGATATTATCGTTAGCAGCCCCAATGCTTTTTTTAATGGCAAGTCTAATGGTTGGGTGCATATCGTTTATGGTGGTTCAGCACTCCCAAATCGAATCAGTTTAAATGAAGAAGCCGATATATGGATACAAGCGCCTGAACTTAACCATGAATTGGCAAATGCTAAAATGGGAAGCAGCCTTGCGATAGGTGATTTTGATGCGAATGGTACTTTGGATTTAGTCATGGGTGCACCATCCGGTAATATACTTGACCATGCTGATAATGGTTGGGCGATTGCCCTATTTGATCCGAGTACAAAAACGACTACTCTGGTATGCACCGTGCCTGATCGAAGAGGATGTAATACCCAAAAAGCCTGTGACACGGTGTATGGTGTATGGAAGGATGCGAAGTGTAATGACCCCGTTGCCACTTTGCAACCGGGTACTTGGATACTAACGCTACCAGCGGTGAAAGTACCTCTCTTGGGTTATATTTCTGTGATCTTAGCCCCCCCTGAACCCATAGATTTACTCTCCGCTCAATTTGAAGTGATTAGTAACAGTTTTGGTATTGGAAATGTGCTTGAAGCAGCAAGTTATGATATGAAAACGGAAAAATTACAAATTCCATTACTATTGATAGGTGAATTGAAATACCGATTAACGCTCTCTTTGGTTCCTGATACTTCCCCGATGCTCTTTGATATTGATGATTATGGGAAAAGAGAGTAAACGGCTGGAATGGTGGTGAATTAAAAAAAGTCAATATTTCTCTCGTTCCCACGCCAGCGCGTGGAAACCAGAAAAAATAATGAATAACGCCGGCGCGTTATGGTAGGCATTCCCACGCCAGCGCGTGGGAACGAGAAAAGGATTGTATATAAGAAGGGATTAAAAACGAGCATCATCTCGATCCAATCCTTTCTTATATATAATCCTTGTAGTTATTTGTTTTTTTGTAATCCATTCGAGGCTAAAGTTTTTTGAAGAAAAACTTTAGCCTCGAATCTTATATACAATCCTTGTAGTTATTGTTTGGGTAACAAGAAAACTTGATGTTCGAGTTTTTAACTTCTGTAAAATCAAATAGTTAATAATAAAAGGGCGGTGATGTTTAACAAAATAATCCGAACATGCCCCCTTTTCTTGTGTTATTGAAGTTTGTTGACTCGAATGAGTTTATTATTTAATGGCACTTGTGCCAATAATTGAAGATGAATTCTTTGAGCCAGTTGCAATGGATGTTTGTGAACTTCCCGACAAACAATGATACCAGTATGTTTCTCTACCGTTTTATGTAGTCTAATAAAATCATTGCGATTTTGGGTAAGAACAGCACGTTCTTGCCGTATTGCATAAGCGATTACCTGAATATCAGAAATCTGTTGATTAGCTTGCCCTGCTTCATGAGCGGTTAACACGTCATAATCTAATTTTTTTAATTCTTTTACAACAGATTTCGGAAAATTTTCATCAGCATATAATTTAATCTTCATCATTTTGTATAGCAATTGCGTGATCAATTTCGTTTTGATGCTGTTGATAGTAAATCCAAGCCGCTTCTAAATCTGCTTGATTAAGACTGGGATAATCCTCAATTAATTCTTGGTTCGTCGCACCTTGGGAACGGAGAGAGACAAGAGTCCATACTGGAATACGAGTATGACGGATGCAAGCATTTCCACCACACACCCCAGGGGTATGTTGAATAATCGTCTCATTTTGATAAACAGACGGTTGCATGGGTGTGATTTGAGCGTTCGATACTTTTACCCAAAGGAGAATGGTTTCTTCTAATGTTCGTTTTAATCCTTCTTGTTGTGTTTTTGGTATATTAAAATAGGCTTGAGCTACTTTATCACTGACATTATGGATGTTTAATGTTGCCATAATATTTATTTCTCCATTAATAACTGATGTGACGCAGGGTGCTTCTCAATTTGAAACCAACCTCAATTCCACGGATTTCATCGGTGGAACTTTTTTTTCATTCATCATTCACCATTACTACGCCCCAGCCATTGCCAACTTATCCAAATCGCAATGAAACAAATCACCGCTGCCCATAAATAACGTATTTCAACATATTCCCAAGTATACCCACTGATTAAGCTGCCTACCGCTCCGCCCACGCCAAAACTTAAACTGCTATAAAGTGCCTGTGCTCTGCCCTGATGAGAATCGGTAAATTTTTGGCGAATAAACTGCATGACTACGCCATGATACAAACCAAAACTCGCCGCATGTAGAAGCTGTGCAAACAGTAATATGGCTAATGATTCTGCATAGTAGCCTATCAGGAGCCAACGAATGCCGGTTAAGCCTAAACTGATGATAAGTAAACTATTCAGGCTGAAGCGTGTCAGTAAACGGTGCATGATTAAGAATGCACCCACTTCTGCGATAACACCCAATGCCCAGAGTTGTCCGATTATATCGCGGGTATAACCTTGTTCTTCCAGATAAATGGAATAAAAGGTGTAATAAGGAGCATGACTGGCTTGCATTAAAAAACAGATAAAAAACAAGGCAATAATCGTGGGATTTTTGAGTACTTGGTAAAAAGACTGGGGAGCGATAGACTGTTGTACCGTGATTTTTTCGGGGATTAATAAAGTCGTTACCCAAATGCCAATGAATAGCCCAACTAATAATAGGGGTAATAAAGTGATACTGACATATTGGAATAACCAACCGAACAATGCGACGGTGACAATAAATCCGATAGAACCCCATAAACGAATATGACTATAGCGATGTGCTTCTGTTCCCAAAAGGGCGAAGGTTGTCGCCTCAAATTGGGGTAAGGCTGCGTTCCAAAAGAAACTAAACAGAGCCGTAATTAAAGCCAGCCAGAGATAACTGTCTCCGGCTAATAATACACCGAGAAAACTCAAAGCGGCTAAAAAAGAACTCAGGCGTACTAACGCAATATGTCGCCCTGTATGATCAGCAATCCAACCCCAAATGTTGGGCGCAATGATTTTTGTGGCGAGAATAATCGCTATTAATTCTCCGATAGCTTGGGTATCAAAGCCTATTGTATGTAGATACAAGCTCCAATAGGGCAATAGTCCCCCTAAACTAGCGAAGTAGAAGAAATAAAAGGCGGACAAACGCCAGTAATATGGGATTGCTTTCATAAATTATCAACACTTAAAAACCTCAGAGGTTTCCAAAACCTCTGAGGTTTGATTCCACCATTCTGCTAGCTAAAAACCTCAGAGGTTTCCAAAACCTCTGAGGTTTGATTCCACCATTCTGCTA
>JAOZSV010000098.1:13031-17956 GCA_029939505.1 Thiotrichaceae bacterium
GAGGTTTGATTCCACCATTCTGCTAGTTAAAAACCTCAGAGGTTTCCAAAACCTCTGAGGTTTGATTCCACAAAAGGTTTGATTTCACAATTCTGGGCACGGTGGCGCAAAGTATGATCCATTAATACTAAAGCCAACATCGCCTCCGCTATCGGTGTTGCGCGAATCCCAACGCAGGGATCATGACGACCGGTTGTAATCACTTCTGTGGCTTTTCCATTAATATCAATGCTGCGCCCTGGTAAGCGTAAACTCGAAGTCGGTTTCAGCGTGATCGTGGCGATAATATCTTGCCCTGTCGAAATACCGCCTAAAATGCCACCTGCATGATTACTCAAAAATCCTTCTGGTGCCATTTCATCTCGATGCTCGGAACCCTTTTGTAAAACACAATCAACGCCATCTCCAATTTCTACGGCTTTGACGGCATTAATACTCATCAGTGCCTGTGCAATCTCGGCATCCAATCGGTCAAAAATCGGTTCTCCTAATCCGGCAGTGAGACCACTTGCAACAACGGTGACACGCGCCCCGATAGAATTACCTTCTTTGCGTAAATTATCCATATAATCTTCTAATTCCGGCAATTTCGCCACATCTGGACAAAAAAATGGGTTACGGTTCACTTCTGCCCAGTCGAAATGATGGGTTTTTATTGGTCCCAATTGCGCTAAATAGCCACGTATTTGCATACCATAGCGAATGTTGAGATACTTTTTCGCTATCGCACCCGCCGCGACACGAACAGCCGTTTCACGCGCAGACGCTCGCCCACCGCCACGATAATCCCGGAGACCATATTTTTTGTGATAAGTATAATCCGCATGTCCTGGACGAAACTTATCTTTAATCTCACCGTAATCTTTAGAACGCTGATCGGTATTTTCAATCAGCAAGCCAATTGAACAACCCGTTGTTTTTCCTTCAAATACGCCTGAGAGAATTTTAACCTTATCCGCCTCATTGCGTTGTGTGGTATGTCGAGACGTACCGGGCTTGCGCCTGTCTAAGTCAACTTGTAAATCATTCTCCGCTAAATCCAAACCCGGCGGACAACCATCGACAATGCCACCAATAGCGGGACCATGGCTTTCTCCAAATGTGGTGACTGTAAAAAGTTTTCCAAAAGTATTTCCTGACATATCAGTTATTAGAATGCGAATTAAAAATTGAATTTTTGGTAATTTTGGAGTCCAACGCTTTCGCTTTGGAAAAAGGAGTCCAACGCTTTCGCTTTGGAAAAAGGAGTCCAACGCTTCAGCTTTGGGCGTTTTTTGGAGTCAAAAACGGATAAAATAATTTTAACTATTTGATTTTAAATCAATTTTACGGAAAAATATTCTTAAATCCTCTGGTGTTTTAAAAATACCTTAAAGTTGAACTCCATTCCATTAAAAAAATTAAAAAAAACAACTTACATTTACTGACTTTTTTCATTCACCATTCACCATTCATCATTCCAGTTGTCTGTGCCATTTTTCTCAATTTTCTTTGACAAAAGCGACTTTTCCTATCTTTGATAAACCAGATTTGCATGATTTATAATTTGATTCAGTATCAAAGAGCCATAATATTTTTGTTTTTTTATTTTTTGGAGGAAGAGGGCATGGAGCGTATCCGTCTGTAAAAATGAGAACGCCATCAAAAGTTCTGTCTTTATCAATAAAATCAATAACGGCCCCAAAATTTGTTCCGCCACGCCCTAAAATATTAATCTCTTTTTTCGCTTTTTTTAGCGTTAATAGTTTTCCTTTAATTTCACTATCAAAACAGATAACAGATATTTCTTCAATGCCATATTTGAAAAATCGATTTAAAATTGAAAACGCATTTTTCAATGCGGCATGACTGACTGAACCACTGACATCTACTGCAAATAACAGTTTTGTTGTAAAATCTCTGCGAGAGCCCATGTACAAAAATCCATATCTGCGGCTGGGTTTCATTCGTGTCAATCTTCGACTATTCGATAATATACTGGCACGAAAAGATTTTAGTATCGTTTTATAATTGATTTTCGGCTTTAATGTGGCGAGAATTTTTTCTTGGATATTTGCGGTTATTGAGCCCCAAGTGTTTGCTATTTCAACTTCTTTGATTTTATCATTTATCATCTGTTCTTGATATTCGCTTCTACCCCAGTCGCAAGCATTTTCATATCCAGAACATTTTTCATTAGAATAATTTTCTAGGCTTGAATTATTGTTACTTTCTTGATTTGAGGAGTTACCGTTACGATCTTCGCTGGATTTTTCGTTGCGATCTTCACTGGATTCTTCGTTACGATCTTCACTAGATTCTTCACTTTTATCCAAATTTAAATGAGAATGATTCTCATTTTTGTCTTCGCCCTGCCCTGTATTTTGAGCTAATTCTATGATTTTATCATAGTACAATTCAAAATGCTTTCTATCATAAACATCAGAATTGAAAAATTCCCTGGCAGACAAAAATCCTAATCCGGTTGTTTGAATATATTCTTGTACAGTGATATTACTTGCGATATACGCAATTTCAGCCAACTCTTTTTTTCTGGAATAAGGATGCTTTAAAATGATTCTCATCGCTTCAAAAGAGAGAACCGATTCTAAATCTTTCGTGCTTAAAGCATCAAGAAAAACCGGATTGTATTCAATATGCCCGTTTTGCACTTTAATCGTTTTTATATGCGTCGCTGGTTCGACTTGATGCAAAGTCCAAACAGCAAAATAGAGCGGTTCGAGCAGATACCACTTTTCAACGATTTTAGTTATTCTTTCTTTAGCTAACATTTTACAAATCAATGCCTTCAATATAGTCTGATATTTCAAGCATCAATTCTTCTGAATCTGCAAAGACTAAAGCTAACACTTTTTCAAAGTTAGGGTTTTCAAGTTGCGAGGCGAAATGTGCAATCGCTTCTTGAAACCTTGCTTTTTTGAGATGCTTGATATATTTGGTTAAATTCTTTAAAAGAATCGTTTTCTTCTTTTTATCATATTCATTCTTGTTGATGAAAAGAAAAATATCCTCATTCCCTAAAATGTAGTCTTGTAATTTTAAACCTTTAAACAGTTTGGCATTAAATGCGAATAGCACTTTTTCTGGATCAAGTTTGGCGATTTCCTTTATACTTTTTTTGAAATTGACACTTGCTGAAACGCCTACGATACCCGCTATAATGGTGACAAAAAGATCATCAATCTGGTCAACCTTCTTAATTAAATTTGAAACCCGTTCCCAAGCGCGTCTATCAGGCGTTTTTTCAATTCCCATTTCAAGAATTTCATCCGCATGAGAAAATTCATTTGTGCCATCTAAGAAATTAGGCTGCTTTTGTATAAAACTAATCACTCTCCGATCAAGATTCTCTCTGTTTGCCCAAACAATCCAATCTTCATGCGTTGGAGCAAATTCATAAATATTAAATCGTGAAACTAAAGCGGGATCCAAATCGGTAATTTGATATTGATCTCCATAGTTAATGGCCGAAATAACAATGCTTCCTTCTGGTAAAGACTTTCCTGCTAAAGTTCTATTTAAGGTTAAATCCATGACAGATTGCAAAATTTCTGGTCTTGCACGATTTAACTCATCTAAAAAAAGCACAATCAGTTTGTCATCGTTAGGCCACCAATAAGGGGGTAAAAATTCTGAATGACCTGTTTTTGCATTTTTTTGCATCAAACCAATCAAATCTCCGGGATCACTCATTTGTCCAAGAAAAAAGCTGATCAAGGACATTTTTTTTTCTTTTTCATAAAATGTCCTTAAAATTTGTGATTTTCCAATACCATGCACTCCAACAAGCATGATATTTTGCTCTGGTGGTGTGTTGTTTAATACTTGAAGTAATTCTACTGCATCAACTTTTATCATTTTTCTCCTCTTCAAACCTGACAAGTTTTAAAAACCTGTCAGGTTTATGCACATTCCTTATTGATGATATTTGCACCGAATGTTAACTTTATCAGCTTCTAAGATTTTTTCGCATAAAGAAGGTAATATCTCAAAGCTAATTCTAATGTCTTTTTTAGGTATTCTTATGAGAGTATGACCTTTTTTCATTTGCAATGAAATTTTGATAATATAATACTGTTCATAAATCTGATAAGAAAAACCTTTTTCGTCTAAGAGAGATTTTATCTTTGAAACCATTGCTTTACCTGATAATGCTTTTACTTTCTCTTTTTTAACTCTCTTCTTTTTATTAAGCTGCCGCCGTTTATCATTCTCTTCCTCTATTTTTGCCTCTTCTTCAAGAAAAGAACGTAAAAGTGCTTTGATTGCTTCTACACTTGTCGTTGTTGATAGAAATTTGATGTCCTTTTCAATACTTTCTATGCGATAATCATTCTTTCCTTTTTTGACAATTAAGTCAAAACATAATTGAGAGGAGTCATTAAAAAAAATGGCGAACATAATTCTTGATTGAGTCGCCCAACTTAACTCCAAATTGCATAATAGCACTTCATCTGCTATTTTTTGTGTTGGTTTATATTTTTCTAAGATAAATGTGTCAACCAGACTACCTATAGAATAAAGTTGTTCCTGAATATAATCCTTTTCCGTTTGTGTTCCGTATCTATAAAAATAATAATCACTCTTTTTTCTCTCTTCAAAGGATTTTTTGCATGAGGCGATTTGTTCTTCTAAATTGTGACTTTTCACATTAAAAAAATGTTGATAATTGTTTGTCAAAAGCGTTGTTAATTCTGAAATAATATCGCATCTTGCTTTATAACTTTCTTCAATCGTTATCTCTTCTGATTTCTCAATAATATTTTTAAAGAGTTTTTCTACATTTGCTTTTTTTAATAGACTTAGACTCATAATATTTCCTATTTTTCGTAACTACTCAGGGCAACCACAAGGGATTGCCCCTACATTAAGAATATTTTCGTCCGTCGGAATAAGAATATTTCAGCCTAAAGTTTTTTGAAGAA
>JAOZSV010000299.1 GCA_029939505.1 Thiotrichaceae bacterium
ATACGTCCAAAGCTGAAGCGTTGAACTCCATAATACGTCCAAAGCTGAAGCGTTGAACTCCATAATACGTCCAAAGCTGAAGCGTTGGACTCCAAAATACGTCCAAAGCTGAAGCGTTGAACTCCAAAAACTAAAAATTTGAAATCCGATTTTTAAAAAAATCGCTTAATTTTCATAACAACCTCGAAAAAGGAATTTTTATGCGTAGCCACTATTGTGGAGATTTAAATGAATCATTAATCGGTGAAACCGTCTCTTTATGCGGTTGGGTACATCATCGCCGTGATCACGGCGGAGTGATTTTTATTGATTTGCGTGATCGGGAGGGTTTGGCTCAAATCGTATTCGATCCTGAAATGAGCGAAGCCTTTGCAACGGCTGAACGGGTGCGTAGTGAATATGTCTTACGCATTCAAGGCACTGTGCGCCATCGCCCAGCAGGTACAGAAAATTCAGAATTGCCAACAGGGCAAGTTGAAGTCGTTAGCAAGCTGATAGAGATTTTAAATGTCGCTGAAACACCGCCCTTTCAATTGGATGAAAGTTATACGAGCGAAGAAATCCGTTTACGCTATCGCTATATAGACTTGCGCCGCCCACAAATGTTAGCACGTCTTCAATTACGCGCCAAAGCCTCCCGTTTCTTGCGTCAATTCTTGGAACAACAGGGTTTTTTAGAAATAGAAACGCCTATGTTAACCAAAGCCACACCAGAAGGCGCACGCGATTATTTGGTTCCAAGTCGAGTGCATTCAGGAGAATTTTTTGCCCTGCCACAATCGCCTCAATTGTTTAAGCAATTGCTAATGATGTCTGGCATGGAACGCTATTATCAAATTGTGCGCTGTTTTCGTGATGAGGATTTACGGGCAGATCGACAACCAGAATTTACACAACTGGACATTGAAATGTCCTTTATTGATGAAACCATCATTAAAAATTTGATGGAATCTATGATACGCCAGTTGTTTAAAGAAGTGATTGATGAAGAGTTGCCTGATCCCTTCCCAAGCATGACTTATCACGAGGCAATGCACCGCTATGGAAGTGATAAACCCGATTTGCGTGTACCATTAGAACTCACTGATGTTAGCGATTTAATGGCAGAGGTTAAATTTAAAGTCTTTGCCAAACCCGCGAATGATCCTGATGGGCGTGTTGCCGCCCTTTGTGTGCCTAATGGTCAAATATTATCCCGTAAGCAAATTGATGACTATACAGATTTTGTCGGGATTTATGGTGCCAAAGGTTTGGCTTATATTAAGGTGAACGATATGACCGCCGGGCGCGACGGTTTACAGTCTCCTATTCTTAAATTTTTACCAGATGATGCGATTGAAGGAGTTTTAGAACGCACCAGGGCAACGACAGGCAGTATAATTTTCTTTGGAGCGGATAAAGCTAAAATTGTCAATGAAGCATTAGGCGCGTTACGTTTAAAAATCGGCAATGATTTGAAATTGAGACAAGAAGGCTGGAAACCGTTGTGGGTAATAGACTATCCCATGTTTGAATGGAATGAAAATGAAAAACGCTTGGTTCCCTTACACCATCCTTTTACCGCACCATCAGATGTTGAAAATCTTGAAGCCAATAAAGAGAATTGTCTATCACGAGCTTATGATCTAGTGTTAAATGGTGAGGAAATCGGCGGAGGTTCTATCCGTATTCATAGCCCAGAAGTGCAATCGACCGTATTTCGGGTACTTGGTATTGGTGAAGATGAGGCGCGTGAGAAATTTGGCTTTTTACTGGATGCGTTAAAATATGGTTGTCCACCTCATGGTGGAATTGCTTTTGGTTTAGATCGTTTAGTGATGTTGATGAGTGGCGCAAGTTCTATTCGTGATGTCATTGCTTTTCCAAAAACGCAAACAGCGAGTTGTTTATTAACTTCTGCCCCCTCTCCAGTCAGTCAAGCGCAATTACGCGAGTTACATATTCGTTTGCGGAATCCAGCAAAAACATAACATTCGTTTATAAAGCGTTGAACAACCTTTTGGAGTACAACACTTTAGCTTTGTACAATATTTTGGAGTACAAAGCTTCAGCTTTGTATATTTTGGAGTCCAACGCTTTAGCTTTGGCTTAATATCACTTTTCCAAAGCTGAAGCGTTGGACTCCATTTCCAAAGCTGAAGCGTTGGACTCCATTTCCAAAGCTGAAGCGTTGAACTCCATTTCCAAAGCTGAAGCGTTGAACTCCATTTCCAAAGCGTTGGACTTCATTTCCAAAGCGGAAGCGTTGGACTCCATTTCCAAAGCGGAAGCGTTGGACTCCATTTCCAAAGCGGAAGCGTTGGACTTCATTTCCAAAGCTGAAGCGTTGGACTTCATTTCCAAAGCTGAAGCGTTCGACTCCATTTCCAAAGCTGAAGCGTTCGACTCCAAAATTTTCCAATAACAAAAATGAAAATGAATAAAAGCATATCCAAATATAAGATATTGAATATAAAGAATATTTTATTACTTTTTATTATAATTATCGCATTAACTATCATATTTTCTGCTATCGTATTTACCTCTAAACAAAGTCAATTACAAGATAAATTAGCTTATTTTCAATTGCAGCAGGAAGTAATGAAATTAGCACAAAGATTAGATAGGGAAATTGAATTAGCGAAACAAAATGTTCATCATCTGAAAGAATATACCTCAATTTTTAATCATTCAGCGTTAAATGAAACGAGTGAAAAAATCACGTTCATTCAACACCTGATGGCTGAAAATCTACAGTTTGTAAACAATCACTACAGTCATTATGTCGCCTTTGAACCACATAAGGCGCAACAACTCTTTAATCAGCCAGGGCAATTATTATTGGTTCATAAAGACATTGCCCTGCGCAACACTGTGAAATATAACAATCCACAATATATGCAGCAAAAATTGTTAAATCAGCCAAGTTATGCCAATGATCCAAGTAATTCTCTAAAATATTGGTATCACATCGCTAAGGATAATGCCGATATACAAATGACGCCCATTTATGATGCGGATAATAATAGCAAAATGTCACTATTCAGTTTCAGCCAGGGATTGTATAAAGGTAAAACCTTTGAAGGGGTTGTTGGTATCAGCATTACTGTAGATACGCTCTTTGAAGAGCTAAAAAATAAAAAAATAGGTGAAACAGGGGGAATGTTTATTGCGGATAACGAAACTGGCTCTTTGTTAAGTAAAACAGGAATCACTCAGACACAATTCGCCTTTCTCAGTCAGATTACTGAACCGCACTCTTTTAATTTATATAATGATGATATGAAACTTTGGGGAGATATTCTGAAACAAGATGTTTTATTTAGAGAAGTCAAAAATAGTGAAGGGCGCTTATATAGTTTCTCTTCTAAAAAATTACGGCATTTACCATGGACTGTGGTGGCTTATCAACAAACGACTGAATTGAAAAAGAGTCACTTTAACTTCCCTTTTATTGTTCTAGTAATGATTATTTTAATATTGTTAGCACTGATGGGATTAGTCTTTTTTAAAACCCTGATTTCGCCAATGTCAAAGTTACTCAATACAATTCAAAGCCCAAAAAAAATCGTACTGGCTCAAAAAAGCGTCATTGAAATACACCACTTGGCTTTTATGTTTACGCAAATCACAACAAAAATTATTAAATGTAATAACGAAAAAACAGAATATATTAAGCGTTTGAAAACGTCAGGTTTAACCCGACTTAAACAAGTCGAACAAGTTAAACAATACAAAACGGAATTACAGAAGACAAAGCGTGAAATACAAAATGTGCGTGAAAAGATAGAAGAATCTCATTCGCAGATTCAAAAGGAACGAATAGAAACTCAAAAGTACAAGTTAGAAGCTAAACGCGCTAAAATACAAGCTCAAACCGCTAACCAAGCGAAGGCACAATTTTTGGCTAATATGAACCATGAGCTCCGTACACCAATGAATGCGATTATTGGTTATACGGAAATTTTGCAAGAAGATGCGAAAGAACAGGAATTAGAGAATTTTTTCTTTGATTTACAAAAAATTCATGGAGCGAGCAGCCACTTATTGGATTTAATTAACAACTTGTTTGATCTGTCTAAAATTGAATCAAGCCAAATGGATTTATATATCGATACATTTGATATCGCACCCATGATTCAGGATATTGCAACGACTATTGCACCGCTATTGGAAAAACAGTCCAATATTTTAAAAGTCAATTGTAATTCTGCTCTGGGTACCATGACAACAGATTTAACAAAGGTGCGACAAAATTTATTTAACTTGCTCAGTAATGCCAATAAATTTTCTAAGCGGAGTACAATTTCTTTAACGGTTACGCGAGAGAAGAAAGAGAGTATTGACTGGATTTTATTCAGTATCACTGATCGAGGCATAGGCATGACAGATGAGCAAACTCAAAATTTATTTCAGGCATTCACACCCGTTAATGGTAATACACAGCAATATAACAGCAGTAATTTGGGACTCGCCATTACCAAACGATTTTGCCAAATTATGGGAGGGGATATTGTCGTTGAAAGTAAATTTGGACAAGGAAGCTCTTTTACTATGCACTTACCTGCTCAAGTGCAAATGATGGAAACAGATGAAAATGACTTACGCAGTTAAACTCGACTATCAAGTTTTTTAACAACCAGGTTAAAACACAATATAAGCACTATAACTACAAGCACTATAACTACAAGGATTATTTATAAGAAAGGATAATCACTCAATATTTATTAACTTTCGAGGCTAAAGTTTTTTTTCAAAAAACTTTAGCCTCGAATTGATTTATAATCGTTTTTTATATATCCTTTCTGATAAATAATCCTTGTAGTTATCGTTCTCGTTTAAAAAACTTGATAGTCGAGTTAAAGAAATATTTTATACCTTACAAGGAGAAGGTTTACAGATGGAAAGGGCGGCTGTTTTTTGAACGATTTACAGGATGCAATTTGTGGTAACGTAAGTTTAATACACAACTGGCTCTGCGCTATTGTTTAAAACATCCTCAATGGCAATTGAGTTTACAAACACAGATACCCGTAAATATTTTATTGAAAATCCAAATCAAATTTTAGGGGTTTTACAAAATATTGTTGATTTTTATTGATTATTCTGTGGCAATTTGTCGGGTTGCCCTGGTTATAATTTTCATTAAAGGTGATTTATTTTGAGGCTATCAAATTTTTATATCGAAACGATAAAGTTAACAGCTGATGTTACGCACCAGCCTTTTGTAATAAACCAAATACCGCCTCGGGATCAATCCCGAGGCGGTGTTGAGTTTAAACAAAAGGGTGCGTAACATCAGTTATTAACTGATGTTACGCAAAGCGATTCTATTCGAGCTTAGAAATCCGTTTCAAAAATCG
>JAOZSV010000458.1 GCA_029939505.1 Thiotrichaceae bacterium
CGATGAAATCGGTGGAATTTAGGTGGAATTTAGAAGCACCCCGCGTAACATCAGTAAATAAGACTTTCACCAAAAGATTTTTAAATACCTTATTTATAGTAAGTGATTTATCGCCTTAACAACGGGGCAGCATCAACTAATAAACTAAAATGCCAAATTCCTATCAATCTTGGGGACGTTTTCCCAAAGTATCACAAAATGTTCGCCCTGTGCGTTGGCGAAAAAAGCCCTTAACTTTACCCGACCCCCCCAATAGTGTTTTACCTTATGGCTTAGGGCGAAGCTATGGCGATGTTTGTTTAAATGACGGTGGCACATTGCTCGCCACACGCAATCTTAACCATTTTATTGATTTTGATAAACAAACAGGCCTATTACGCTGTGAAGCCGGTGTCAGTTTAGCGGAAATATTAGAACTCTGTCTTCCACAAGGCTGGTTTTTACCCACCACGCCTGGCACAAAGTTTGTCACCATAGGCGGTGCGATTGCCAATGATGTGCATGGTAAAAACCATCACCGCGCTGGCACATTTGGGCGGCATATCTTACAATTTGAATTATTACGTTCAAATGGTGAACGCTTACTTTGCACCCCAACAAGCAACGAACAATATTACGCCGCGACGATTAGCGGTTTAGGATTGACAGGCTTAATTACCTGGGCAGAAATCCAACTCAAGCGTGTCTATCACCGTGCCATACACTCAGAATCAATACAATTTATTGATTTAGAAGAATTTTTTGACATTTCTGCCCAATCCGAACAAGACTATGAATACACAATGGCCTGGGTTGATTGTAGCTCCCAGAACGCAGGGCGAGGAATTTTCTTTTGTGGCAACCATATTACTGAAGAAGAAATACCCGCAAAATGGCAAACACCCTCACGCACCCTCACCATGCCCTTCGATTTACCTGGCTTTGTACTCAATCAGTGGAGCGTATCCGCCTTTAATTGGGCTTATTACAAAAAACAACGACAAAAAAGCATCAAAAAACTGACAGATTATGATCCATTTTTTTATCCCCTTGATGCCATTTTACAATGGAACAGGCTCTATGGAAAACAGGGCTTTTTGCAATACCAATTCGTTGTACCCTACGAAGATCACAAAATAATAAAAGACATTTTACAAACTATCGCCGCCTCAGGGCTCAGTTCTTTTTTAGCCGTATTAAAAACTTTTGGAGACTTAGTTTCCCCAGGAATGCTATCATTTCCGCGCAAAGGCGTGACTTTAGCACTAGACTTTCCCATCAAAGGGGCAAGCACGTTTGAATTACTAGAACGTTTAGATGACATGGTGCGTGAAGCAAAAGGGATCGTATATCCCTGTAAAGATGCGCGTCTTTCCGCCAAAAACTTTCAAACCTATTACCCCCAATGGACAGAATTTTCTAAATATATCGATCCACGTTTTTCATCTCGCTTTTGGCGGCGTGTTACTGAATAAGCAAGTACGCATTAGAAACAAAGTTTTTTCAAAAAACTGGGTTTCTTGCATCACTAAACCGCGTTCAGTATACTTAACTGATGTTACGCAAAGCGATTCTATTCGAGCTTAGAAATCCGATTTTTTTTTCAAAAATCGGATTTCTTAAACATCGTTTCAA
>JAOZSV010000459.1 GCA_029939505.1 Thiotrichaceae bacterium
TCGGATTTCTAAGCGGCGAAACGATGTTTAAGAAATCTTTGAAAAAAAATCGGATATAGGCTAAAGTTTTTTTGAAGAAAAAACTTTAGCCTATATTTCTAAGCTCGAATAGAATAGCTTTGCGTAACATCAGTTCCTCAAATGATAATCCATTAATTGAGCGCAGGGCAGGTAAAAAATTTTTTTTCAAAGGGCAAAGGGCATTGAAATATGAGTATTGGCCCCCATATCCCTATTTCGGGACAGGATTAAACGAATTAAGGGATGGATAGGATTAACACCTATCAGTTCATCCTTTTCATCCGTTTTTCAGCCTAAAGTTTTTCTTCAAAAAACTTTAGGCTGAAATCCTGTTCAAAAGTTTTAGATTAATCAAGCAAAAATAGGAAACATCTATGAAAAATCAAGCATTTAGATTAAATCGGCTCAACAGTATCTTATGGGTACTGTTCTGGGTATTCATGCTCTCAAGGGCAATGGCGGCTGAATTGGTATTTGATCCAGCTACGCCGATAAAAATCACATAAGAGGAGATTATCTAATGACCACTCAGGTTTCCACGTTTACTCAACAACATACCCATCAACTCCTTGATCAATTTCCTTCGGATAGGTTACCAGAAATATCACTTGTTTTAGAACAACTACTTAAAATAGTTAATACCAATGTCGTTAATCAGTCTGCATCTAGTCCATCAAAAGAACATCCTTGGCTCAAGTTTGCCGGAATGTATGGGGATGATTTTGATTGGGAAACGTTTCAGGTTGGCATTAATGAATATCGCCGTGAAGTTGATACCAATGAAGAGGTACTATGATTCTGTATGTACTTGATACTGACCATGTTTCGCTTTTTCAACGAAAACATCCAACTGTTATGCAAAATCTGGTTTCAGCCGATCCCAACTTCTTAGCGATTAGTATTGTTACAGTTGAGGAACAGATAAAGGGTCATTTTAAACTCATCAAACAAGCGAACTCTAGCGTAAAACTTATTCGGGCTTATGCCGCTTTGCAAAGTGGTGTTGCCTACTTTAATACCATTACCGTATTGCCTTTTGACGAAGTTGCTAACACTTACTATGAAACCTTACGCCGGCAAAAAATACGCATTGGTACCCAAGATTTACGCATTGCAGCGATTGTCTTATCCGTAAAAGGTATACTCGTTACTCGTAATTGGAAAGATTTTGCTAAAGTGCCTGACTTGACTTTGGAAGATTGGTCAATACCATAATCCGTTGATTCCGCTAATCCGTTGTACTCATCTCTATTCTCGTTCCATTCGATGCTAAAAACTTGACGAGTTAAACTTTAATCTGTATTGTAATCATGGTACCCTTACCAACAATGCCATTAAGTGAAGCCTTGGAGTCCAAACCTTTAGATTTGGAAGTGTTCGAGGTTTGAGTTTTTTTGAAAAAAAAACTCAAACCTCGAATTGATTTTAAACGATATAATCCAAAACTGAAGGATTCGAGGTTTTAGTTTTTCTTCAAAAAACTAAAACCTCGAATGGATTCCAATAAACATTCCTTAACTTAATGGCAGTGACCCTTACCAAGGGCTTTTAAACAAGATTAAACGGATTTTAAGATTTCACAGGATGAAAAG
>JAOZSV010000099.1 GCA_029939505.1 Thiotrichaceae bacterium
AGAAATCGGATTTCTTAAACATCGTTTCGCCGCTTAGAAATCCGATTTTTTTTCAAAGATTTCTTAAACATTCTGGAAACATAGTGCGTAACATCAGTTATCATGGGTAAAAAAAGGCAAAATTTACTCATGAGACATTTCTCATAAGAAGAAAATCGCAAAATTTACAGATGATAAATATAGCGTAGCGAAACCCACCATTTATTAATATGCAAAAATTCAATTTCAGTGAAATCTCCTTAAAAGATTTAAAAAAACTGGTGGAATTGAGGCAAAAAGGCATTGCCAATTATTCTTGGATTAAAGTCGAAAAATGGCGAATTGCAGAGGAGGAAAAAACTCAACTCTCTTATCTCATTACACATACGAAACATTATCCTGCCCATCTGATGAATGAAGCAACCTTATGGGCAAGGCTGATTTATCCATTGTTACAATTAGCAGAACGTGATGATATTCTGGCGACTTCAGAAGTGAATATTACTGCAAAATATACTCAGTTTGAATTAAATGGTATTATTGATGGCGTATTGGGAAAATGTATTGCCGGTCATTTAGAAACGCCTTATTTTGTCATCTTGGAAGCAAAACGTGGTTTAGAAAATACCAATCCACAGCCTCAACTATATAGTCAACTTCTTGCGACGGCGCGTTTGAACCAAGAGGAGAATAATCTTGAAGTTCAAGAGATTTTTGGCTGTTATACGATAGCAGATGTATGGACATTTGTGCGAGCAAAAATTTCAGAAATAGATTCAGATCGTCCAGTGATGGTACTTGAACATAGTAAAGAATACAGTGAAAATTTGGAAGCAGAAATGATACTGAAAATTTTAAAATCCATTGTCGGAGGGTACTACGCTTAAGTACCTGTGCATATCTGGTATTTAGAAACCCAGTTTTTTCAAAAAACTGGATACTCAAAGATCGTAGGGTGGGTAAAGTGATAGCGCAAGTAGCGAAACGCTCCACCCATATTAAACGCAAAACCCACCATTAAACGCTTATGATGGGTGTTTTGAACAAGAGAGAAGCCATGAAAAAAACTATCGCGTTTTACATATTGAATATCGTGTTATGCCTTACTTTTAATCAGTTTGCATTTGCAAACGAAGAGAGAAGTATTCATGTTGAAATAATATGTGTACCAGAGTTTGTTTTTAGTGAATTTAACTCAACTGTTAGCCTAAATTTCGAGAATAATAGCTTTATGGGCACAGGGTATTATAAACAATCTTATACCAATACTGAACAAGATGTCTATACCAGATTATCTGGAACTTGGGATAATCAGAAGTATATTACTGCTCAATTAATGTATTATACCGATACAGAATATACTGAATTGTTCCGAACGGATTCATTCGGCGGAACTTTTGATGCCAATGAACAACTTTATTCAGTGGCTGATACGATAGGTGAAGGATGTGATACCGCTATCAGATTATCAATTATTAAACCAAAGTATCCGGTATTATTTGTACATGGACTCAATAGCGATGCCCTGACTTGGATAGATTATTATTCACATTGGACTCGTGAAAAATCCATTAAATTTGGAGGGGTTATTTCTATTAAGGATAAATTTCATATTTCCGAACCGGGAAATAACGCCAATTCAAATGTCAAAAAACGTCCCCTAGATTACCTTTATGATATAACGGTTGCAGGGGGCTATACCGGTCAAGGACAAGTGCCTCAGTTTATCAGCGAAGGTGAAATATTCGCCATCAACTTTTCTAATAACAATGACATTTCTTTTGCCGCACAAGGCTTACAACTAAGGGAAGCCGTCAACGCCATCACTGAATGGACTAAGAAGGAAGGAGTCTATATTGTCGCTCACAGCATGGGCGGTTTAGCATCAAGAGCATATTTGCAATATTTCAATGACGGCAAAATTAAAGGATTAATAACGATTGGTACTCCTCATTTTGGTAGTGAAGTGGCCAAATTCTTTCCTGATCTTGGAATGATGGATGCCGAGCCTCAATTAGAAGTAAAAAGTGACGATTTAGAAATGCTGAACAATTTTCCTGCTCCACTTGCTAACATAAACTATTTTGCCATCGTTGTCAGAGGTAAAAACACGGCGTATGATAATTCATACTCAGACGACACAGGAGATGGTATTGTTCCTACATGGAGTCAGGCTCCAAAGAACTGGGATCAAACAGAAGTGATTATTGAAGAAAATTCTTTTTTGAAGTTAGAAGTTCATACGTTAGAAACACATGATCCCACTATTAGAAAGATAGTGTGGGATAAGCTGATTTCATGGTAGCGAGCAAAGAATGTGACACACTCGTTATGAATGGTTGCCAGAATAACCCCGTTGAATCAGACCTGACAGGTTTCCAAAACCTGTCAGGTCTAAGTAGCGAAGCATTGTCAGATATTTTATTTGTCGCTCAGAAACCGAGTTTTTTGAAAAACCTCGAATTCTAAATACCCGATTATTTCTGCATAGCTACTTAAAGCGTTGAACTCCAACCCCAATATTAAAAACGTTCAGCATCTAAACGTTTAATACTTAAAATTAAAAACAACGCAATAAATAGCACATAATAAACCACATCTGCTGTACTAAACAGCCCTTTTATTAAAGGTTGATAATGCTTGGTGATAGCCAAATAGTTTAATACAGAATTTTGTTGCCCTGCATTTCCCGCTAATTCAAACATCCATAACAGTAAAAAAACAGAAAATGTACTAATAGCGGCAACGCTGGGATGAGCCGTCAACGTAGAAATATAAAGTCCAAGTGCGACTAACGCGCCTATAAATAAGATGAGTCCGATTAAGCTGGAAGCGATTTGCCCAAAATCTAATGTACCCCCAAATAACAGTGATAAGGGCATCAGCATCAACATCGCCAATAGAATCAGGAAAAACCCCATCATTCCTAGAAATTTACCCAAAATAATACTCGTCATTGACACTGGGGCAGAGAGTAGCAAGGGCAAAGTCTTATTACGCCGCTCTTCACTAATTAATCGCATAGTAAGTAAGGGTAAAATTAACAACAGTATCGTACTCATCGTATCAAACTGCAACCCAACGACAAACGCTGTTAAGCCAGGCGCATTAGGATTACTGGCTAATTGGGCTTGTAAGTCTGGCTGTACAAAGTAATAAAGACTCCATAAGAAAAACCATCCCAAAATTATCTGCACTGCTCCCAAAATACTCCACGCCAGCGGTGATAGAAATAAACTCCGTAATTCTCGTGTTGCAATCATCCACATTTATGCACCCTCCACAATTGAATTGACTTTGATCCCGTTCATTTTTTTCAAGTTCACTCCGTTTTCCAAAGTACCCTCCCCTTTTTCTAAAGTCACATTTTCCCCTTTTTCTAAAAGAGAGTCAGGGGGAACTTCATCAGCACCCATTAACGTCATAAAAACCTGTTCTAAACTGCGATGTTCAGGGATAAGTTCATAAATTCCCCAATTTCCTTCAACCGATTTTTCTACCAATGCTTCTGCGGGAGATTCCGTAGCAGTATGTTGAATGTAAAAACGGTTATTCTCCCGCACTTCTACCATTTCAACGCCTTGAATTTGTTTTAACTGTTGAATCTCAGGCGGGCGATGCAACGCAATTTGCAAATGAGTCGATTGCATTTGTGAAAGTAAACCATCAATGCTGTCATTAAATATTAATTCACCCTCATTAATGATTTGAACATGATTACACACCGCTTGCACTTCTTGCAAAATATGAGAAGACAAAATCACGCTATGCTCTTCTCCCAATTGACGTATCAAATGACGAATATCGCGTATTTGAATCGGATCCAAACCAATTGTCGGCTCATCCAAAATCACAACAGAAGGCGTATGAATAATCGCCTGAGCAATACCAACACGTTGTTGATAACCTTTGGACAAATTCCCAATCAAGCGTCGATTGACTTCTTGCAAACCACATTGTTCCATCGCATGCTGAATTGCATTGGAAATGTCAGAACGGGGAATACGATGTAACTTAGCGCAAAAACGCAGATATTCCTCCACCAGCATTTCTTTATATAAAGGCGGTTGCTCAGGTAAATAGCCAATTGCCGCCTTCGCTTTTAAGGGATCATCTAATATGTCATATCCTGCGACTGAAATTTGTCCCATTGTGGGTGCAAGCGTTCCTGTAATGACTTGCATCGTCGTCGTTTTTCCTGCCCCGTTCGGACCGAGAAAACCGAGTATTTGTCCGCGTTTAACTTCAAAACTGATGTTTTTAACCGCACAAAAATCGCCATAAAAACGCGATAGGTTTTGTACAGAAACCAAAGTATCTGAATTCATTCATTGACTCACTTTTTATGTTGTTATTTTCAGAAAGAATTTTAAGTCCTACTACGCTGCAATATTTGCGTCAACGTATCGTCGGTTATGCCCTTTGCCTTATATATATATTATTATACTCTATTTTTTCAGTATTTCGATGTCGATATTGCTGAATAAAAAAACGGTAGGCATTGGTTGTCAATATTGAAAAATTCATCATAATCAATAATTTGGAGAATTTTTTATCGTATAAAAAACGATACTAAACCTGACAGGTTTTTAAAACCTGTCAGGTTTGGCTGTTTTCAATTTTAGGAAATTATTAAATATTAGTAAAAAAAATGGATTATACTCTAGTACAAATGCGAATTAAGAGTGGAATTTTTTTAAAATGGAGTTCGAGGTTTTAGTTTTTTGAAAAAAAACTAAAACCTCGAAAACGCTTTAGCTTTGTTGCTTTGGTATTCAATATTAACTTTGTTGCTTGGAGTACAACGCTTTAGCTTTGTTGCTTTGGTATTCAACATTAACTTTGTTGCTTGGAGTACAACGCTTTAGCTTTGTTGCTTGGACTCCTATTTTAACTCCTAATTCGCATTTAGTATAAAGTTTAAGATAAATCCTGTTCAAAAATTTAACCCAAAAGAGAACGATGAAACACATAACATATACACTAGAAGACGGCACACCAGTCTATATTGAAGCAGAAGAGGTAGAAAAGCCAAAGGGTTCAAAACTCGTTAGTGGCAAAAAAGACAAAGAAGGTGTAGAAGTAAAGCGTTTTGAAAATGCCTTGGTTAACATAAAACCGGCTGCAGAGTCTGTTTTGCAAACCTTTCGTGAGATGAACACGCCTGACGAAATAACACTGGATTTTAGTCTAAAGTTCAAGGCTGATATAGGTGCTGTTTTTGCGTCAACAGGCACTCAAGCGATTTTCAGAGTCACGCTGAAATGGAAAAATGACAAATCCGTTTCACAAACAGATATACCAGTAACGGTGCCGCCGCCTGAATCTGTCACAAATGGAAAAGCAGTCACAAACGAGTAAGGAATGTGCATGAAATAAATTC
The DNA here is from genome assembly GCA_029939505.1 of Thiotrichaceae bacterium. Lineage (GTDB taxonomy): Bacteria > Pseudomonadota > Gammaproteobacteria > Beggiatoales > Beggiatoaceae > QNES01. The sequence goes on from JAOZSV010000099.1 coordinate 5,363, forward strand.
CACCCTGTTGAATCAGACCTGACAGGTTTCCAAAACCTGTCAGGTCTAGTCGGCCCTGTTGAATCAGACCTGACAGGTTTCCAAAACCTGTCAGGTCTAGTCGGCCTCAGATGGCGTTGCACGAAAAATACCTTTATTAAAGTAGCATAACAAGCAGATGAAGTCAACAATGTCCAAAGCTGATCTTAACAATGCTGTTGTTCGCATTTTTGAAATCGTTGACGGTGAACCGAGTCAAGTGGTTGGAGCCGGTTTTTTGGTCTCTCCCCGCCATATTATAACCTGTGCTCATGTGATAATAGATGCCCTTGATATTTCATTAGAAACCTCTGAACCACCGATAGAAACAATTTATCTTGATTTCCCCCTACTTCCTGAACATGAACCGTTAGAAGCGACGACACTTAAATGGTATCCCGTTAAAGAAAATTATTCTGTAGGAGAAATGGGGGATATTTGTCTTCTTCAATTATCAACGCCTTTACCCCAGGGGGCTGAATCGATTTCTATTGTCGTTCATGAACAATATTTTGGTCGAAAAGTGAGAATGTTTGGTTTTCCATCAAATCGTGGTATGTATGATGGTGATTGGTTAGTAGGACAATTACAAGGGCTTATCAGAAATGGTTGGGTACAATTAGACAGTGAAATTGGACGTAGAAGCGTCGCAGGCGGATTCAGTGGAACAGCTGTTTGGGATATACAAGAAAATGCGGTTGCCGGTATGATGGTTAGTATCGACGACAGCGACTCGGATGATACTGCCGCCTATATGATACCGGCTAAAAATTTATCCAAGGCTTTGCCAAATTTAATTAAAACATTAATTCCTCAATATGTCAAAGAACAACAAGAATTTATACCGACTTCAAAAACATATCTACCGGATTATAAGTATGATATTTTTGTGAGTTATGCCTATTGCGATAACGAACCTTTATACCAAAGCAATAAAGGCTGGGTGACGACTTTAATCAATACTCTTAAAATTAAATTGAGGCAAAAGTTAGGAGAAGAAAGTGAATTTTCTTTATGGATAGACTACGAGCAAGGCAAACCTAAAATAAGGTTTGAGGAGCATTTAGAAAAAGCAGCCACCTTAATCGTGATTTTATCGACAGGCTATATGGAATCACGACGATGTCAGCAGGAATTCAAGTTTTTTTTAATGGCTGCTAAAAGTGCAGATCGTGTATTTATCGTTGAATACGACAATGAACCGTTTCAAGGATCGAATCATCACTTTCAATTTTGGCGGCACGATGAAAGGGGCAAACCTCGTACCCTAGCCATACCACAACCTAACCCAAATGAACAAGAATATTATAATCAAATTGAGGATTTAGCCCGTGATTTGGCAAAGACACTTAAAACACTTAAAAACCCGTCTAAAAATACAGCATCGCGTGAACCAGTTATTGAACAACGCGCCACCATTTATTTGGCAGAAGTGACGGATGATTTACAGGAATACCGTTCTCAAGTTGAACGTTATCTTAAAGAATACAATATACAGATTATCCCTAAAACCCTGTATTATTTTCAAGGAAACAACGCAAATGAACAATTACGCCAGGCGATTGAAGCCGATTTACAAAAGTCTTCATTATTTATACAGCTTTTGAGCAATTTTAAGCCGGTTCGCCCCCCTGGAATGAGTACGCCACAATTACAATATGAATGTGCGGAAAGCGTTTTTAAGGCTCAAAAAGAGTTATCCATTTTACAATGGCGTGATCCCCAGTTAAAATTAAACCGTATGACTGCTCAAAAAGAATTATTAAATCCTGCGCTGGCGATGCACATTGAAGAATTTAAACAATATATTATTCAAAGACTTAAAAAAATAAAAGAACAGAAACGTCTTCAAGAAGAACGACAGCAGTTAAAGGAGTTACAACCAGATTCACAGAATGAATCTACTTATCAATTTGTTTTTATTAATATTATACCCAAAGATCAAGAATTAGCGAATGAAATTAGCGAATTTTTACTGGAAAGAGGTATTGGTTCTGGGTTTCCCTTATTAAATAAGGTTCGCCCTGCCCAAAAACGTAAAGATTTAGAACGTAATTTACAGGATTGTAATGGGGTTATTATGCTGTATGATAATAGCTTACAAGAATGGGCACTTGAACAAATACATCATTATCTGCGAATACAAAGTCGTCTAAAACGATCTATAAAAATTATTGCGGTATTTAACAAATCGCCCTCTGAGGAAGTGCTTTTGAATGTAAAATTACCTAATATGCAAATTTTTGATTGTAAAAACTTTAAGGATAACAGTTGTTTACATTCTTTTATCTCAATGTTATAAGTCGTTCCGCAAGAAACCAAGTTTGAGGTTTAAGAAATCCGATTTTAAAAAAAAATCGGATTTCTCAGATCGAAACGAGGTTTAAGAAATCCGATTTTTAAAAAAATCGGATTTCTCAGATCGAATTACTCCCGTTGGGGTTAATTTTAACCCCGAAGGAGGTTAAATGTGAATAGCCACCGATGAAATCGGTGGAACTTGGAAGCACCTTAATGTAATGAATAGTCAATTTCCTTATCCCGGTTTACGTCCATTTGATTCTACTGAAACCGACATTTTTTTTGGTCGTGAAGAACAGGTTGATGAATTATTAGAAAAGTTGGAAGAAACCCGTTTTCTCGCCATCATTGGTCCTTCAGGCTGTGGTAAATCTTCACTGGTTCGTACAGGATTATTTGCCGGTTTAAGAGCTTGCTTTTTAAGCGACGCTTGTCTTAATTGGAAAATAGCGAAAATGCGCCCTGGCAATCGTCCATTTGCAAACCTTGCTGAAGCATTATTGGAGCCTTCCATCTTAGGAAAAACTTATGCCTCCTATACTGAACATACTGAAGCATTCGCCTCATTACAAGCCAGTTTAAATAGAGGGCCCTTCAGTCTCCATGAGATATTACAAGAGTTCCCTTTACCCAATGGGCAGCTTTTAATCTTGATTGATCAATTTGAAGAACTTTTTCGCTTTTATCAACAGGGTAATGTGAATGAAACAGCCGCATTTGTCACGTTATTACTGAACTGTTCTCAATATTCACGCGCACCAACTCAAAATGAGGGAGAAACAAAGATATATGTCGTGATAACGATGCGCTCTGATTTTATTGGAGATTGTGCATTATTTCATGGCTTGCCAGAAGCGATTAATCAAGGGCTATATCTCACGCCGCGTTTAAATCATGATCAATTGCGAGAAGCCATTGAGTTACCAGCAACTGTTTTTGGCGGTCAAATAGAACCGGCTTTAATAACCCGTTTGCTCAATGAAGTCGGGAATAATCCCGATCAATTACCGTTGTTACAACATCTTCTGATGCGAATGTGGACATTAGGTGCCAAAAAAGAGGGGAGTATAACGCTTACTTTAGAAAATTATGAAGAAATCGGTGGCTTAAAAAACGCTTTATCTCAACATGTTGACGAAGCACTGGCTGAACTTGAACCCTGTCAGAGAAAAATCGCAGAACTCTTATTTCGTAGTCTTTCTGGAGGCGATACTCTGCACCGCGATACACGCCGTCCAGTGAAATTAAAATCCATTGCAGAAATTGCTCAAGAATCGTGGCAAACGGTCGCTGCTATCGTAGAAGTTTTTCGCAAAGAAGGACGAAGTTTTTTAATGCCACAAGGGCAAGCATTAGTCGCCGATACTGTTATAGACATTAGTCACGAAAGTTTAATTCGTCAATGGCAACAACTGAAAAAGTGGACTCAAAAAGAAGCCGAAGATGCAGAACTTTATCAGCGTTTGGAAAGTAGTGCTCGCCGCTGGAAAAAAAGACAAGCTGCGTTATGGCGTACTCCTGAATTAGAATTTGCTTTGAATTGGCGTGATAAAACAAAACCGACCATATACTGGGCAAAGCGTTATGGAAAAGAGGAAGGAAAACATTTTGAACAGGCGATACGTTTTTTAGCGGAAAGTGAAAAAGAACAACAGCGAGAACAGCGACAAAAAGAAGTGTTGTTAGAGGAAAAAGAAAGGGCTTTACAAGAAAAAGAAGCGGCACGAAGACGGAAATTACGACAAGCCCGTCGGCAAATGATTGGTGCAGTGATTGGTTTTATTTTAGCGATAGGGCTCACTTTTTGGGCTCTCCAGGAACGTGAACATGCGATCCAATTAGAACAAAAAGCAACATTGGCACAAAAACAAGCGGAAATGTTATCAATCAATTTATTGGATTCACAAATTACTCATGCCGCACTTTTGGCGACGAGGGCGGGTGATTATGCCAATGCGAGAAAAGTATTAAATGAAAACAGTAAATTATATCAAAATATTCCAAAATATCGTCTCCATGCCCGTGATTTATTAGTTTGGTTTAATGAATTAATGGGCGGGGAGCCGCAACAAATTTATAAAGACAAAAATATACCATTATATACAGTTGCTGTGAGTCCAAATGGGCTTTTGTTAGCGGCTGCCGGAAAGAAAGGGACTTTGCTTATTTTTGATATAAAAAGTGGTGAAGTACGACATCGCTTAAAAGGACATAAGGAGAGTATCTGGACTATTGTTTTTCATCCAGAAGGCAAATGGTTAGCGAGTGCCGGAGATGATAAGCGTATTTTATTTTGGTCTTTAAATACCGGTCAAAAAATAATGGAATGGGAAGCACCTGATGAAGTGAATGCGCTCGCTGTGAGTCCAGATGGCTTTTATTTGGCGAGCGGCGGCAAAGATAAAAATGTGACTTTATGGGAAATAAGTACTGGTAAAAAATGGCATATTTTTAGAGGACATACAGATAGCATTTCAATCGGTGGCATTGCTTTTCATCCGACAAAAGAACTGTTACTCACGGGTTCTTTTGATGATACAGCGCGTTTATGGGATATAAAAACAAAAGAAACTTTGCATATTTTGAGAGGACATACTGACGATATTGCTAATGTCATTTTTAGTCCGGATGGTGAAACATTGGGGACTTCTAGTGATGATAAAATGATACGCTTATGGGATGTACATTCGGGCAAAATGTTGCGTTTGTTACATGGTCATCATAGAAAAATCCTTGGTTTACGTTTTATAACCGCATCGCGTTTGATTTCTGCCAGCCGTGATGGTACGTTGCGGATATGGGATAGTGATAGCGGTATGACGTTGCGGGTGTTACAGGGACATCAGGGACCGACCACTTACGTTGTTCATGCCGGGCAGATATTTAGTGCCAGCTTTGATGGTACTGTCATGCGTTGGAACGCCGATTTGCCTTTTCAACAAATCATTGATTTGCCGAGTGCTGCTATTTCTTCGGAGATTGCTCCTGATGGCAAAAGTGTCGCAGTTGGTTTTGGGGATGGCGCATTGCGTTTATATTCGACTTCTAACGGTGACTTGTTATGGGAGCAGAAGGACGCGCATAAGCAAAGAATTCGGCATCTCACTTTTAATACCGAGGGCAACTTACTTGCGACAGCCAGTTTTGATAAAACGGCGAAATTATGGCAGGTTATTAAAGAGGGTAATGAGTTACGAGAAGAACAAATCTTTATTGGTCACACAGATCAACTCTATTCGGTTGGCTTTTCTCCCGATAGTCAGATACTCGCTTCCAGTAGTTATAGTGGAGAAATTGCTTTGTTGACGATACAGACTAAAGAGAGCCGTTTTTATAAGGCGCATGAGAATATAGCCACTTCAGTCATTTTTGATAGTAGTGGTACACGCTTGTTGAGCGCGGGTGCAGATGGTCATGTTTATTGGTGGGATATTAATGATAATCCTCCAACCATTTTGCAAGCATTCCCTAAACAAGATGATAATTTAGCGTGGGCGAGTTTCAGCCCTGATGAAAAACGGATTGCCGCTGTTGGACGCAGACATCTTATCTATATTTATACAAAAGAGGGTCAAGAATACCGGTTAACAGGACATAAAAGTACAATATACCGTGCGATTTTTAGCCATGATGGTCAACAACTGGCAACCGTTTGTGCTGATGCGACTGTACGTTTCTGGGATTTAAACAGTGGTGATATATTGTTTAGTCTGCGATTACCCACATCTATCAATGATAATAATGGCTATCCAACTCCTTTATGGGATTTTGACTTTCATTGCACAACAGAGGTTTGCCGAATTGCTGTGCCACTGACTCGTGGTAAATTGTTGTTGTATGAAATGCGAATTTAGTTTCAAATAGGGTTTGAATCAGAATTTGAGAATTTGAGAATTTTCAGAATATTGATTTTTAGGATTTGTTAAAAAGAACTTGTATGTATAAATATAATATAATCAACAATTTAATTAAATTAAAACTAATTTTAGGTTTTAGGTTTTAGGTTTTATTCTGAAAATTCTCACATTCTGAAAATTCTGATTCAAACCTCTGCTTCAAAAAATTTTTAGATAGGAGTTTTGATATGAATACTTTCAATGATATTGTTAACGGGAGTGAATCGTTAACGCCAGATGAACAATTGCGACTTGCAGCAATACTGATTAAAAAAGTTAGCCAAACTCAAATAACGATACAGCATCAGGTTTGGCAAAACCTACAGAATTTAGTCTCTTCTGGGCTAAAAAAGCGAGCCACCAAAGTTATTCTCCAAGAAGTCAAATCGCAACCTGCGAATCGTTGGCGAGCGTTTTTTAATAACACTGCCCACCGAAGATTTTATGCAGGAACGTGTTGATTTGCCAGCACAGGGAATTATTTTAATAGTGCCACAATTGCAAATCGAAAATTGGGTGGGTGATTGATTGTATTAAGGAATGAAAATTAGTAACTATTCAGGGCAACCATAAAGGATTGCCCCTACAACATTTCAGCCTATTCGAGGCTAAAGTGATTCAAAAAAACTTTAGCCTCGAATGCTTTTCTTCAAAAAACTTTAGGCTGAAATATTCTTATGAAGGCGAACGAAAATATTCATTGGGCAATCCCTTGTGGTTGCCTGAGTAGTTACCATTTTTCATGCCCCACTTAATCTAAATAGATGCTCCTTAAATTCTTTTATTTTTATATCTATACTTTTTCCCGTCTCTTTTATCCGTTTATGAGGACTGGTAATTTCCAAACGCTCCAGTCTTGATTTTATAGACATTCTCCCGTAGAAAAATCGCCATTTTTGAGCATTTATTTGTGAGGCAAACCAAACTAATTCACTGAAGCTCATATTATATTTTGGTATAAGCACTCTGACAGAACTACCACCATTTCCCCTTGCCATAAAAGGCCAGGGTTGAACATAAGCTTGTCCAAAAGCGGTTACAGTAATGCCGCCATCACTGAATACTTCTCCTATTTCCGAATCCACTAACCGTATTATACTATTTGACATGTCTCCGCTTGAAATATAAGGTGTATCACCTTCTTGATAATTTTTTTCTCCGGTAGATTTTCCGTTTTTGACATCAAAAAAATCTTTTACTTGAGATGTGACGCTAAGATGAAAATTCCCCTTATCTTCCCAGGCACTTGAAAAATGAGAAAGAACACAATCTGCTAGTTCTGGTAATGCCGTCACTGCACGATAGAGCGATAATCTCACATTAGCTTCATATTTTTTTAATTTTTCTTCTGTTTCTATCAGTTGAGGCAGCCATTGTTGTGGACTCCATTCTTGACCATTTAATATTTTCGATGATTCAATTGTGATGGCATTATCTCCCTTTACTGATTCACCAGCCATAAATGATCTAAATAGTGAAACGGTATGTGGAAGCTGGCTGCCTTCAATTTCTACTCTTTTTCCCTTTAATTTTTCAAAACCATCATTCCTTATGCGCGCCATAAATACAGATTTTTGCTCAGGATGGGGAATATGGGCTTTTGCAAGAAGAATGGAAGTTGGCGCGGCAGTCGGATAAAACAAATCTTCAGGAAGACTCACCATGCCTATAACAGTATGATTTCTGGTGAACTCTTTCCTCCATGCTTTATTGTCATTATCTGCAAATATACCAGCCTTCACTACAACGGCTAATAACCCTTCCGGCTCTAATGCAGACATTGAGCTATTTATAAAATCTCGTTCCGGTTCACCTTCCTGCGAAAAAGGAGGATTAAGAAAAGCTTTAGTAAAGGAATCTTCGATATCAATTTTTGATTTTTCTTCAAAACAACTTTGCTTTTCTATATGAGTCTTACCATCCCCACGAAAAAACATATTTAGCGTTGCTAATGCCCAAATCGTCGGGTTAGTATCAAATCCATATAGACTTCTTTTCACCTTTTGAATTGCTTTAGGACCATCTGCTTTTGACATCATCATGTCAAAAGCAGCAACAAGGAATCCACCTGTTCCACAAGCAATATCTATGACTTTATCTGTTGGCTTTGCTTCAATCAACTCAACACAGAATTTTGTAATATGCCTTGGTGTAAAAACAATCCCCAAAGCGTTATTATCATACCCATAACGTAAGAATGCTTCATAAAAAAGACCTAAAAAGTCAGTATCTGTCTGCAAAACAGCGCGAATATTTAGTCCCCGAAGCAAATGTACAACTTTTGCAATATAAGGGCTTAACCTTTCATAGTCGGCACCAAGCAGTCTTAAAGATTCTGCTAACTTGATCTTTTTTTCAGGTGATAAATCAATTGCTCCATTAATTGCTGCTTCTAATAATTCATTTATGCTATTCAGTGCATTTTGAGGTGTTTTTTCCACCTCACCTTGATAGAGAGCCAAAGTCAATGCACCAATAACTTTTGGCCTGAGTGGTGCTTCAATTTTAGCTTTTCTTAATATTTTACTCAACTCAATGGCTGCATCAATAAATTCAACGACTGATGGGACTTCTACATGAGTAGTTGCGTTATCAGCAAGCAACGCTGTATCAACCTCTCTCTTTGACGGAATAGTCGTAATTTCATACCCATTTGAGAGGAGCGGTTTCCATTCGTTATCTTTTAGATAGCGTACTTCCACAACAAACCCATACGTTTCTTCGCCTGCCGCACCCACTGCAATCTTGACATCATATTGACTATTTTTATTGATTGTTTCTACATAAGCAATTGCCTCATTTATGGCTTGTTCTATTTTATCAGCGGTATTCTTTGCCTCTATAACGACGGTTGGCATTCCGTTCAGAGTCAATACAAAATCTGGCCGTTTCAGTCCAAGTCCTATGTCTGGAAAATGATTGATAATTTCTTGTTCTTCTAAGCAATCTCCACTTCTGCTTGGATGTTGTAAATTCCATCCACGCTTTTGAGCTTGCCCCCTTATGTAGTAGCGAGATCGACTTTCAGCTCTTTTTTTACTCATAATTGATTCATTTTGTCATTTTGGTTCAATAGAACCTGTGAATTGCGATTTAAGAATTGAAATTTGGTAACTACTCAGGGCAACCACAAGGGATTGCCCCTACATCAGAATATTTTCGTCCGTCTTCATAATGTAGGGGCAATCCTTTATGGTTGCCCTGAGTACGTTTTTCTTCAAAAAACCTTAGCCTCGAAATTTCGTCAATTCGTTGTACTCCGCCGATAAGCCAGTTTCATTAATATAAACCCTGCGATTAGCATGGGTAAACTTAAAAGTTGCCCCATCGTGATCCAATCAAAAGCGATAAAACCTAAGTGGGCATCGGGGGTGCGAAAAAATTCAATCAAAAAGCGAAAGCTCGCATAGCCTATTAAAAATAATCCTGATACTGCCATCATTGGACGGGAACGTTTAGAAAACAGCCACAAAATAATAAATAAGGCGATTCCTTCAAGGGCCATTTGATATAACTGTGAAGGATGGCGCGGGAATTGATCAACATGAGGAAATACCATACCCCAAGGTAAATCTGTTGTACGCCCCCATAGCTCGCCGTTTATAAAATTGCCGATTCGCCCTGTACCCAAACCTAGCGGAATAAGTGGTGCTATAAAATCCGTGACTTCAAAAAAGTGTCGTTTAATCTTACGGGCATATAACCACATTGCTATTAAAACACCAATAAGTCCCCCATGAAACGACATACCGCCATGCCAGACTTTAAAAATGGCTAACGGTGAATCTATATAAGCCGGTAAATCATAAAATAGGATATATCCCAATCTTCCGCCTAATACCACACCAAGGGCGGCGTAAAAAATAATATCACTCAACTGTTCTTGTGTAAAAATGGCATCAGCTTTTCGTGTTCGCCGTGAACCTAACCACCAGGCGAGACCAAAACCAATTAGGTACATCAGGCCATACCAATGTACTTTTAATGGACCAATTTGGAATAAAATTGGATCAATTTCAGGATAAATTAACATAATTTTCAGTGTTTGAAGATGAAGTGTTCTGAAAAAACTTTTGAGATAGATGATTAAAGAAGGAAGTTCAAAGCTAAAGCGTTGTACTCCAATAATGGCTAAAGCGTTGAACTCCAAAAAAGTTTTATGGAGAACTAGGAAGACGCATGTTTTTCAATTGTTGCTTCACTTTTTGTAAATGCCGCCTGCTAATTTCCAACGGTTTTTCAACATCTTTTAGTATGAGATAAGGACGTTTTATTATTCCTTTTCTTAAAGCAATGATATGTGTAAGTGCGACTAATCTATTACGATGTATGCGTAAAAATTGCCCTGCAAATTCTTGTTCCAAGTTTTTTAACGTTTCACTAATTAACGCTTCCCCCTCTTTCCAATACATTTTGACCGATTTTTCATAAGCATAAAAACAAGAAATTTGACTCACAGGCACTAAAATTTTTTCGCCCTGTTCACAATAATTAATGTAAGTGCGAGCGCGAGGGTTCGGAGAAATAACCGCAGATTGGGCTTGTCTAAACCGATAAGCCCGTTTAATAGCTTCTTCTAATCGTTCCTTACGAATCGGTTTGAGTAGATAATCTACTGCTTGATGCTCAAAGGCTTCTAGGGCATGATCACTGTAAGCCGTCGTAAAAATAACAGCAGGGGCAGGATGTAATAAAGCCAATTGCTTACTCGCCTTCATGCCATCCATTCCAGGCATACGAATATCAATTAAAACAGCATCAGCATCATAAATCTCAGCAACTTCTATCGCTTCTCTACCATTACATGCTTCGGCAACAACTTTGCCTAGTCCCAATTCATTAATTAATGCATTTAAACGCTCTCGCGCTAAGAATTCATCATCTGCAATAACTATTCTCATCTTGTTGATTTATATAAGGAAAAATCATATTAACTTGATAAAAATTAGCGTCTTTTTGAAGACTTAATTTCGCGTGTTTGCCATAAAAAATTCGTAAACGTTGTTGAACATTTTCTTGTGCCATCTGATGCCCTTGATGTTGAGAATAGCTCTCTTTCAAAGGATTTTTCACATTGAGTTGAATCTCTTTGCCATCAAACTTTCCCATAATACTAATGATTCCCCCATCAGGTAAAGGTTGAATGCCATGATAAATTGCATTTTCTAACAAAGGTTGCAAGCTAAGGGGTGGCAATAAAGCATCTTTAGGTATCTTATCTATATCCCAAACCAATTGCAAACGTTCACCCAGGCGTAATGTTTCAATGTTTAAATACTGCTGACATAAAACCAATTCTTCTTGAAAAGTCACACCTGTTTTTATTTCTGCTAAACTGGCACGAAATAAGTCGGCAAAATCTAATACCGCTTGTTCCGCTTTATCCGGTTGAAAACGGATTAAACAGGCGATGGCATTCATGCTATTAAATAAAAAATGGGGACGAATACGCGCCTGTAACGCTTGAGCACGGGCATTTGCACTGGCTTCAATTTCTTTTTTCCAATGATGTTGAATATAAAAGTAGCGCAAAGTGACTGCACTAATAATTGCGCTGATACCCATATTGCGCCATAAAAACCATTGATGTCTTAGAAATTCTGGGGAGGTTTGATGATAAATCCATTCCGTTAAAATCAAAGTATTCATCAATATGAACACATAACTCAGTACCAGAATATCTTTTTTTATGAGTTTATACTTATAAATATAGCCCAATATGACTAAACTGCCAATAGCACTAATCGTAAAATATTTGAGTAAAAACGGGTGATGAGAAGTTTTCCATCTGAATTCTGTCGATAACATATATTCATGCCATCCATAAGCAAATTCACTCATAATAAAAGTCACCATCAAAATAAGTAAATAAGCCACCAAACCGATAACAATGTCGCTTTCTAATTTAGAAAATTGGCGACGTAGCATACATAAAACACCCATACTTACTAGGGTTATCCATTGTATAAATAAAGAAAACATCGCTAAATTTGGAATTAATTCCTTTTTTATATACGCCCAACCAGTTCCATCTTTACTTAGCGGTGCTAATGCCAAAACAAAAGCAAGTAGCTCTGTCACAATAATGGTTAAAAATATGGTATAAACGTTACAAAAATCTGGCAGAAATTGCTCTTTATCTTGTTTGGATTGCATCTTTTATTGGAAACTTTGCTTTAGAATATCTTTATACAGAACATTTTTTATTGTTAATGCGAATTGTAACTACTCAGGGCAACCATAAAGGATTGCCCCTACAACATTTCAGCCTATTC
>JAOZSV010000100.1 GCA_029939505.1 Thiotrichaceae bacterium
ATATCGTTTCGCCGCTTAGAAATCCGATTTTTTTTCAAAAATCGGATTTCTTAAACATTTTGGAAACATAGTGCGTAACATCAGTTAACAGAATTAACAGAATTAAAAACCAAAAAGGTTAAATCTTAATTCTGAAAATTCTCTCATTCTGAAAATTCTGATTCAAACAATATACGTAACTACTCAGGTACGATATTAAGTACAACGGATTAGGGAATAAAACGGATGGATTCAAGGTGAAAGTGTCTTCGACACTTGATTACTCTAAATCCTTCTTTGATTTAATCCGTTTATTTCTCAAATCCGTTGTACTTAACGTTAATGAGGCACTACCTGAGTAGTTACCAATATACCTACTGAACCTCATAAGCTCCCAGATCAACCCCCCCGCCAACAATACGAGGATTACCATCTAAATCAAGGGCATTGCCGTTGTTATCTCGTAAAAATCGATAGCTATAGACGCACTGACAACAAGTTTTTTTGCATTCTTCACTATAACGATCATCGCAATCGTTATAACACGATGATTCACAATTGTCATACTCTGAACAAGCAGTTACCACACTAGAATCACCCACATCAATAGCTGGAGAATCAGCGCGTAAACGTAAATTACCATTTTCAGCATCTACGAAGCGTGGTTCGCCCATAATAATGTGGGTACCCAAGTCAACCGCTCCTGATATGTAATTGGCAAGGGTGTAGTCCACATGCAAGTCTCCTGTTGGAGTAATGTCGTTAGCTTCTCCACCTACTTTATTTTGCGCGAAAATACTGTTTAGAATAGTTCCGCTGCCTTTAAATCCTCCGCCACTGTTGTTGGCGATGGTGCTGTTGACGATGGTACAATTTCTTCTTCCATAAATAGTCGAATCAGAAGCACTATTGTTGGTGAAGGTGCTGTTGGTTATGGAAGAAGAGTCAGAATAGGAAGAAGAATAAACCGCCCCACCATTCTCAGAAGCACTGTTATTGGTGAAGGTGCTGTTGGTTATGGAAGAAGAAAAATCAGAAGAGGAAGAAGAATAAACCGCCCCACCATTCTCAGAAGCACTGTTGTTGGTAAAGATGCTGTTGGTTATGATGTCTGCACCAGAAACCGCCCCGCCCCTAGAAGCACTGTTGTCGGTAAAAACGCAGTGAGTGATATTGACTTTTCCATCAATTGCGCCCCCCTCTCCAGAAGTATGTCCATTTTTAAAGGAAAATCCTTTTATCGCCACAGAACCATAAGCAGACACAGACAAAATCCCCCCTTCCTCCTTACCATCAAAAACCGTCATAGCCGGATCATCACTCTGATTCACAAAGCCACTATCCCAACCACCAGAAATCTTAATCCCATATTCAAAGGTTTTGCTGCTAGGAATCGACAATCCGTTACACTCATAAGTCCCTTGCTCAATGCGTATATCGTCTAAATCCTGAGTCAAATTGAAAGCCTCTTGTAAACCTTTACACCCTTTATAGGTACCATGTTCACCAAAGCTCAATAGGCCAAAGACTTTGATAGCCCCTTTAATCTCACCCACATTGCCACTCGCATCAACCACTTGCACCGTAAATTTTTTCACATCGCGTACAGTTGGTTCACCTTGAATCAGTCCGCTCTCACTACCCAGCGTCAATCCATCTGGTAGCGTACCCGAACTCAAATTAAACTGATAAGGCGGCGTACCTGTTTCAGGCTCAATGGCAAAACGGTAACTGCGTCCAATTACGCCATCAGGTAAGCGAGTGTCAGCAAAAGTCAGAACAACTGGCACAGCCTCGTTAGCAAAAATAAACGAAGTTTGAACCACATTGCCAATGACCTCATCAACAAAACCAGTCACTCGCATCGCAGCAGCATAAAAGGTATATTCCCCAGTGGGCAGTTCCGCTGGTAAAGCGATTCGTAAAATTTCATTGGAACCACTTGCCTGTGCTGCCACTGCATAAGGCACAAAATCCAAGCCAAAACGGGGTTAAAAAGAAGAAGGTGTCATCTCTAGGCGGAATCATAGCAACATAAACATCCGCTTCACCTGACCAATCTTCATTCAATGTCAGGGCTAAAGTTTCGCCGGGTACAAACCGCGACTGATTGAGCGACAGTTCTATCGCTAATGACGCGCTCGTGAACAACAATATTAGGCTCGAAATGCAAACCTTTAGATATTTCATCAGTTTAGAATCCTCTGGACAAGTTATTAAAAACATATTTATTATACTCCATCATCAAGTTTTTTTTAACCCCAAACATTTAGAAACCGAGTTTTTTGAAAAAACTCGGTTTCTGTCGGGTATGATGAAGTATTTATAAATTGGCAATTCAATTTAAAAATGAGGTGAAAAAAAGAGAGAAAACGGCTAAAATAGATTTTTTTATCATCTGGCAAATTATGACGACTATCCCTTCTGGGCAATGCCTATTATAGCCAAGGGTAAAAGGGAATCACTACTAGCAAAAGCAATTTATATGCTATATTATTAAGTCCTTAATTTACAGGTGTATTGCCTATTAATCGGAATCATTAAAATATGGCTAAAAAGAAAAAGTCAAGGATAACGCTAGGCACTGATGATGTTTTTTTGAAACTGATGAAAGTCAGTGGCAGTAGCCTTTTAAAGCTCTTTGGCCTACCTGCGGAAAAAGCGGAAAAGTACCACTTTCACGCTGTGGTGCTTAAAGACAAAAGTCTTAAACCTGATATAGAAGGTTTTCCCCTATTAGAAAGCGAAACGGGGCGAATTTTTCTTGAATTTCAGGGATATAAAGATCCCTTTATTCGTCATCGACTGATGGCGGAAGTTTTTTTAGGATGTGCTGAAGAAGAATATGAAGGCTCTGTGATGGCGGGTATTGTTTATACCGATAAAAAATATCAAAACGCCGCAAAGCCACTTAATGCCTTTAATGGCTTTGAAAAAGAAGAGTGCCATTTAAAAGGGTGTTTTCGGGAAATCGTACTGACTGATTATACTCAAGAAGAGTTGGAAGCGATTGATCCCAAACTAATCGTTTTAGCACCCTTTACTTTGTCGGGTAAAACAGACAAAACGACGTTACTGGCAAAAGGGCGCGAATGGCAAAAAGCCGTCACCAAAAGATTTCCCGTTGAAAAACACGAGGAAATCTTGAGTGTGTTAGGTTTGCTTATACTCAATCGTTTTTGCGAAATCACTTATGAGGAGGTTATTGCTATGTTGAAATTTGATTTGATGGATACGGTTGCTGGAAGGCAATTGTATGAGATGGGTGAGCAGAAAGGGGTTCAGGAAGGGCTTCAGGAAGGGCTTATAAATGTTCGGAATATGCTTCTTGATGCTTTAGAAGCGCGATTTGGGCTTGTACCCCATAAAATGATTGATCAAATTCGCACGATTGATCAACTGGAAATTTTGAACAGCCTTTTTAAACAAGCCATGCGATGCCCTGATCTACACAGTTTCAAAAAGCAACTGTCGTAGTGGGCTAAGTGAATGTTCGGAATCTGGGTTTGAATGACGAGAAATCCGATTTTTTTCAAAAATCGGATTTCTTTATTCGCCATGCAACAAACACAGACTGACTCACTTCGTTTTTTAAATTCGAGGCTCAAGTTTTTTTACCAACTTGAGCCTCGAAATCAACTTGATTTGGTTCGCGCTTTTTGACTTGCGGTAAGCACAAGGATTCAATTTCTCGCAGCGTTTTCTGCTTCATCGCACCGGCTTCATGCAATCCAAGCGCGGTTTCATGCACGACTTCACCGATTGATTTATTCATCGTTGTTTTTCCTAAACAGAGTTTGGGAACCAGAAATGATTAATTTAATAGTCTGAATCAGAATTAAAGAATTAAAGAATTAACAGAATTAAAAACAAAAAAGATTAAATCTTAATTCTGAAAATTCTCTCATTCTGCAAATTCTGATTCAAACAATATACTTACTGAACCTCATAAGCCCCAAGATCAACCCCCCCGCCAACAACACGAGAATTACCATCTAAATCAAGGGCATTGCCGTTGTCATCTCGTAAAAATAGATGGCTATAACGAGTACACTGACAACAAGTTTTTTTGCATTCCTCACTATTACGATCATCGCAATTGTTAGAACACGATGATTCACAATTGTCATATCTTGAACAAGCAGTTGCCACACTAGAATCACCCACATCAATAGCTGGAGAATCAGCGCGTAAACGGAAATTGCCATTATCAGCATCTACGAAGCGAGGTTCACCCATGATAATGTGGGTACCTAAATCAACCGCACCCGATATGTAATTAGCAAGGGTGTAGTCCACATGTAAGTCCCCGTTGTATGGTGTAATATCATTGGCATTTGCGCCTACTTTATTTTGTGCGAAGATGCTGTTTAGAATCGTGCCAGAGCCAAAAAAACCTCTGCCATTGTTGGCGGCGATGGTGCAGTTTACGATGGTACTATTACAAATAATAGCCCAACCACTGTTGTTGATGAAGGTGCTATTGGTTATGGTATTTGCCCTATAAGCAGCCCCGCAATTCTCAGAAGCACTGTTGTTGATGAAGGTGCTGTTGGTTATGGTATTTGCACTATAAACCGCTCCGCCAGTATAAGCACTGTTGTTGGTGAAGGTGCTGTTGGTGATGGAAGAATAATCATCAGAAAAAACCGCCCCGCCATTCTTAGAAGCACTATTTTTGGTGAAGGTGCTGTTGGTTATGGAAGAAGAAGAAGAATAAACCGCCCCGCCATTCTTAGAAGCACTATTGTTGGTGAAGGTGCTGTTGGTTATGGTATTTGCACTATAAACCGCCCCGCCATTCTCAGAAGCACTATTGTTGGTGAAGGTGCTGTTGGTTATGGTATTTGCACTATAAACCGCCCCGCCATTCTCAGAAGCACTATTGTTGGTGAAGGTGCTGTTGGTTATGGTATTTGCACTATAAACCGCCCCGCCAGAAGAAGCACTGTTGTTGGTAAAAACGCAGTTAGTGATATTTACTTTTCTATTACCACGGATTGCGCTAGCACTAGCATTTTGAAAGGAAAATCCTTCTACCGCCACAGAACCATCAGCAGACACAGTTAAAATTCCTCCTTTCTCTTTACCATCCAAAACCGTCACAGCCGCATCATCACTCTGATTCACAAAGCCACTATCCCAGCCACCAGAAACCTTGATGCCATATTCAAAGGTTTTGCTACTGGGTATCAACAGCCCATTACACTCATAAGTCCCTTGCTCGATGCGAATCTCGTCCAAATCCTGAGCAGAGTTAAAAGCCATTTGTAAACCATTACACCCTTTATAGGTACCATGTTCACCAAAGCTCAACACGCCAAAGACTTTAATAGCCCCTTCAATTTCACCCACATTGCCGCTGGCATCAACCACTTGCACCGTAAATTGGGACATACCGCGTACAGTTGGCTCACCTTGAATCAATCCGCTCTCACTACCCAGCGTCAATCCATCTGGTAGCGTACCCGAACTCAAACTAAACTGATAAGGCGGCGTACCCGTTTCAGGCTCAATGGCAAAACTGTAAGTGCGTCCAATCACGCCATCAGGTAAGCGACTATCACCAAAAGTCAGATCAACTGGTTCAGCCTCTGTAGCGAAAATAAACGAAGCTTGGACCACATTGCCGATTATCTCATCAATAAAACCAGTCACTCGCATAGCGGCGGCATAAAAGGTATATTCCCCAGTGGGCAGTCCCGCTGGTAAAGCCATCCGTAAAATTTCACTGGAACCGCTTGCCCGTGCTGCCACGGCATAAGGCACAAAATCCAAGCCAAAATTATGCGGCGGGGTTAAAAAGAAAAACGTGTCATCTCCAGGCAAAGTCACAGCAACATAAACATCCGCTTCATCTGACCAATCTTCATTCAATGTCAGGGCTAAAGTTTCGCCTGGTATAAACCGCGACTGATTGAGCGACAGTTCTATCGCTAATGACGCGCTCGTTAACAACAATATTAGGCTCGAAATGCAAACCTTTAGATATTTCATCATTTTATAATCCTCTTGATAAGTTATTAAACAAAATATTCATTATACGCCATAATCAAGTTTTTTTAACACAAAACTACAAGGATTTGATATAAGCAAGGATAAATCAAATTGCTTATACTTGATCATCAAGTTTTCTCGTTTTCGAGGTTTTTGTTTTTCTTCAAAAAACAAAAACCTCGAAACCAAACAATAGACATTATACTGATTTAACGTAACCCATTGATTTATTTGAAAAACTTATTTTGAAAAAAGTAATAAAATCAAATGCTTATGATTTAATCAGTATAATGTCTAATAACTACAAGGATTGTATATAAGAAGGGATTTATTTCTCGTTCCCAAACTCCGTTTGGGAATGCCTTCCTGCAACGCTCCGCGTTGCGAATAGCGTTTAGGAACCAGAAAGAAAATGGGTTATTCGACGCAGAGCGTCGAGGAAGGCATTCCCAAACTCCGTTTGGGAACGAGGGATGTGGAACGTTTTTTAAAATCCGTTTATTTCTAAAATCCGTTGTACTCATTATCCTGTTAATTATCAAATTCTATCAACTCTGATTCAAACGAAAAATGGATTTGTCAATCTTGATTCAGACAGCTAAGTAGGTTGGGTTAGATGGCGCCAAAACGTAACCCGACACAGGGCGATTTTTAGGTAAATGTCGGGTTACGTTATCACGCGACGCTTGATAAGCTAACCCGACCTACCATACTTCCAAAGCTAAAGCGTTGGACTCCAATCATTTCAATTAATCAAAGGGTAAAGTGAATTCTATCACAAGACCAGAAATATCTGTACGGTTATAGGCGCGGCATGTCCCGCCGATATTCCATATCATTGAAGCCACCATTGATAAACCTAAACCCATTCCTTTTACCTCTCCGGTATGGAATTTTTCGCCCTGATAATAGGGAGTCCAAATACCCGCGAGTTGTTCAGGGGAAAGCCGTATCCCATTATCACAAACTTGGATGCGAATGCCATTGGGAACCGTACTAATATTGACTTGTAATGTGGGAGAACCTTTGGGATGAAACTTCTTTGCATTTGAAAACAGTTCAGTCAAAATTAATTCCATCATTTCATTGGAGGCAGAGATATAAGTCTTATCTGGCTCGTCAATATCTTGTTGAAAAACATGAACCGATTTAAGCTCCAACATTTTCTTAATGGCAATGATTATTGATTGAAGTTTTGAGAGCTTACAAAACGCAACACCTATCTTTGTTGCTTTAGACACATTCAAATAGTTGAGAATTTCTTCAATTTCAGACTGAAGGCGAATTCCTCCACTATAGATCATATTAATAAATTCCTCTATATTCGCTTCACTCATCTGCGAAAAGTTCTCTTTCAGATATTGACTTGCGTTAGTAAAAGGAATAAGTGGTGTTCTCAATTTGTGATTGATTTGCCCTTGAAATGCCCACTTTTGTCTTTTAAGTAAAATATTATCCGTCACATCACATAAACGGATAATGTACTGTTTATTTTCCCTAGTAGAAATTTCCATCACGTCAACTTGCAACCAAAATGCGTCGGAAATTGAGGTTTCTGGACGTACAAGATAACGGAGTATTTGCTTGTCAGAGTATCCTAGTCCTTTCTTCCAAATGTCTTGCGGTTCACAGTGGTACTGTTTTTTCGCCAAATCTAAAAATGATTCGGTGATAACGTCTTCCGTATGTAGATTAAGGTATAGACGAGCTTGTGGATTTGTATAACAGATTTGTTCGTTATAATCCAGTATCAGATAACCCTCATTAGCTTGTTCAATCACCCATTTGAATTTAGTTTGCTCTGTGAGCAAGCGGCGATAACGATTGAGATTCGTCACCGTGCGAACCCTTGCCCGTAATTCGGCGCGATTAAAGGGCTTAGAAATAAATTCATCTGCCCCTGCTTCAATACCAACTTGACGCGAATCTTGATCATCTAGGGCAGTCACTATAATGATAGGTATTTCAGCCAAATGTGAATTGGCACGTAAAGCGTGACAAACTTCAAAACCATCCATTTCTGGCATCATCACATCTAGCAGGATCACATCGGGGGTTAATTTTGCTGCTAAAGCCAATGCTTCAATCCCGTTGCTGGCAAAAAATAAATCGTATCCTTGATTGGTGAGTAATCCTTTCAATGCTTCACGCCCAATTTCTTCATCATCAACGATGAGAATGGTACTTTTTTGTTTCATTAATTTTTCCTTTTTGTTATAAACTGATGTTACGCAGGGTTCTTCCAATTTGAATATCACCTATTTCATCGGTGGAACTTGGAAACACCTTGCGTCACATCAGATATTCATTAATAATAGAGTACCTTAATAGAGTGATAAACAACAACAAACCTGTCAGGTTTAAAACTCAAATATGAAAATTCAATACAAACTCATTACACTTTCAATCATTTTTGGTTTTTCTTTCTGGATAATAGACACCACTTTAGACTACTTTTTCTTTTATGAGGGAACATTTTTAAAATTGCTGTTTTTTAATGTGCCTAAAATTTATACTCGACTATTCATATTAGCAAATTTTATCTTATTTGGCATCATTGTCTCAGAGATGATGGCTAAAGAAAAGCTGGCGGAAAAAGCCTTACAAAAGGCTTACCAAAAAAGTAAAGAATTAGAATATATTATTAACCATTGCCCTGCTGTTGCCTTTCGTTGGCGTAACGTAGAAAATTGGCTGGTTGAATTTGTCTCTAATAATATTCAGCAATTTGGATATAGTCCAAAAGAATTTTATTCTGGACGATTGCCCTTTATCAGTATCATTCATCCTGATGACGTAGAACGTGTCATTACCCAAGTGAATCGCTATACTGAAGAAAAGCGTGAAGAGTTTTTTCAAGAATATCGAATTATCGCCAAAACAGGTGAAGTATGTTGGATTGGTAATCATATCTGGATAAAATATGACTCAAATGGCACCGTCACACATTATCAAGGTATTATTTTAGATATTACAGAGCGCAAAGAAACAGACAAAACATTACGCAGAACTAATCGAACACTGAGAGCATTAAGCAAATGCAATCAAGCAGTTGTTCGTGCTGCCGAAGAATCGGCATTACTCAATGACATCTGTCGAATCATTGTGGATATTGAAGGCTATTGTTTAGCATGGGTTGGCGTTGCTGACGAAAAAAAGAATGTGTATCCTGTGGCACAAGCGGGATATGAAGCGGGATACCTGGATACCTTGCATATTACCTGTGCAGATACTGAATTTGGGCAAGGACCAACAGGCACTGCGATCCGTACTGGAAAACCGAGCATTAATCAAAATCTATTAATCAATCCTGATTTTATCCCCTGGCGTAATGCGGCGATTCAACAGGGCTACGCTTCTTCAATTGCCCTCCCTTTATTAGATAATAAGAGAAAGCCCTTTGGTGCATTGAATATCTATGCTGTAGAATCAGATGCTTTTGATAATGAAGAAGTCAAACTACTCTCAAGTCTAGCGGCTAACCTCTCTTACGGCATTATCGCGTTGCGAATACGGGCTGAAAACAAGGTTATAACTGAGGTATTACAAAAACGGACAGATGAACTGGGTGAGCGGGTTAAAGAACTTAATTGTCTTTATAACATTTCTCATCTTGTTGAAAATAAAGATGTTTCCTTGTTAGAAATACTTGAAAAAACCGTTGAATTTATCCCGTTTGGTTGGCAGTATTCTGAAATGGCTTGTGCAAGAATTATCTTTGATAATCAAGAGTTTAGAACAAAAAACTTTCAAGAAACGATCTGGCAGCAATCCAGTGAAATTATTGTACATAACAAACCCATCGGGCTGATAGAAGTATACTATTTGGAAGAAAAGCCAAAAAGTGATGAAAAATCTTTTTCAAAGGAAGAAAGGAATCTAATTGATGCCATTGCCGAGCGAATGGGGCGCATTACAGAACTCAAACGAGCCGAGGCGGCTTTAGCAGATGAACGAGAACATCTTGCACAATTAGTTGCAGAACGTACTTCCGAATTGAGTATAGCCAATGCGGAACTCTCTCGCGCTGCCCGTCTCAAAGATGAATTTCTCGCCAATATGAGCCATGAACTTCGCACACCACTCAGCGGTATTTTAGGTTTATCTGAAGCATTACAAGAGAAAGTTTATGGTCCTCTCAATAAAGAACAACTGAAATCATTGCACAGTATTGAAGTGGCCGGGCATCACCTACTTTCCATGATTAACGATATTTTAGATGTTTCTAAGATTGATGCGGGCAAATTAACGTTGAAAGTGGAACCCATTTCCCTTAAATCAGTTTGTCTATCTAGTATAGGGCTTGTTAAACAGATTGCTCAGAAGAAGAAAATCATTATTTCACAAAACATTGATAGTTCTATCACAATAATTCAAGCGGATAATCGTCGTTTAAAACAAATTCTGGTGAATTTACTTAGCAATGCGATAAAATTTACCACAAAAGGCCACTATATTGGTTTAGAAGTGATAGGAGATGCCGTAGAAGAAGTGATTCATTTTACGGTATGGGATACTGGCATCGGTATTTCAGAATCAGATATAAAAAAACTTTTTCAACCCTTTATACAAGTGGATAGTAGTCTAAAGCGACGCTATGAAGGTACAGGATTAGGCTTGGCATTGGTACGCCGCCTCGCAGAAATGCACGGTGGGAGTATTTCACTCTCAAGCGAAGAGGGCAAAGGGAGTCGCTTTACCGTTTCATTACCTTGGCAAAAAGCGGCTCTTATGAATACTTCAACAACAATTGAACCTGATGAATATGAAATCATTACGCCTACGCCCAGTATAAACGCTCACCATCCTGCGCCATTGATTTTACTGACAGATGACAATGAGGATATCATTAGGTTGATTTCAAATTATTTACAAGTGAAAGGATATCGAATTACTGTTGCTCGTAATGGGGCAGAAGCGATTGAACGGGCTAAAGAAGAATCTCCTTCCCTCATTTTGATGGATATTCAAATGCCCGTCATGGACGGTTTGGAAGCAACTATAAAGATTCGCTCTGAAAAAACGGATTTAGCGAAAGTGCCGATTATTGCCCTCACTGCCCTTGCTATGCCTGGGGATAAAGAACAATGTTTAGCGGCTGGTGTCAATAAATACTTGAGTAAACCGGTAAGCATGAAAAACTTGATCAAAATTATTGAACTGCAATTATCTTCTCAGTATTAAGTGCTGAACCATCAGTTTGAATACTTTTCGAGGCTAAAGTTTTTTCTTTAAAAAAACTTTAGCCTCGAATCGAGGCTAAAGTTTTTTCTTTAAAAAAACTTTAGCCTCGAATGGAGTTCGAGGTTTTAGTTTTTTTTTTCAAAAAAACTAAAACCTCGAAAACGCTTTAGCTTTGGGCGTGACAAAATGACTAGTGCTGGAGGGCTGAAATCTTTAGGCCATCGAGAAATCCGATTTTTTGAAAAAATCGGATTTCTTTGCCTTTAAAATGGTCTGGGAATTTCCGCCCTCCTGTACTAGCGACCAAAGCTAAAGCGTTTTCGAGGTATTAGTTTTTTGAAAAAAAACTAATACCTCGAACTCCATTTCTAGTTCCCACTCGCCAGCGTGGGAACTCATTCTCTACAATGATGAAGCCGTTGCACTCAAAGGACTTTGCCCACCCTACCTGACTTTTACAAAATGGTTTTCTTGTTCAAAACGATAATTGATAAGGTATAAAAATGGAAATCCAAAAAAGTAAAACGATAAAAATAGAAATACCGATAGGCGTATTTTCCGCCTTAAAACAAACGACAGATGAATTAGCCCAAAGTTTGCGAATGGCCGCCGCAGTAAAATGGTATGAAAGAGGGATGGTTTCTCAAGGAAAAGCCGCAGAAATAGCGGGACTTTGCCGCGAAGACTTTATCATGGCATTAGGGCAATTTGATATATCCCCCTTTCAATATTCAGCAAAAGAAGTACTTCGGGAGGCTGGGTATGAAACGGAATTGGGTATTTGATGCCTCTCCTCTTATTGTGTTAGGAAAAGCTGAACTTTTGACGACGATAAAAGCCCCTTAGCATCATGTTGGCTTATTCCCGAAGGTGTGGTACAGGAAATATCACAGAAATCTGCTATTGAAGCATTGTTATTCCAGTTATCCGAAAAGACGAAAATTAAACGCCAAAGTATGGAAAACATTCAACCTTTGGTAGCCAATTGGAATCTTGGTGATGGTGAAAGTGAGGCGATCACTTTGGCAATGGAAAATTCTGGAACTGGTGTTATCCTAGACGATTTACAAGCGACGTGCAACCGTCTTAAATTTGCCTGTGATAGGTTCTCTAGGTTTAATAGTAAAAGCTAAAAAAGAAGGTTTGCTTGAAGTGGCAAAACCCGCTTTTAAAATGCTCATTGCATCAGGTTTATATGTTGCTCCTCAATTGATAGAAAAAATTTTAACTTCTATTGGTGAAAAATAACAATAATGGGAACGAGGTTAAACGAGGAAACGGTTCCAAAGCGTTGGACTCAAAAAAAAACACGTTTAATTCCATAATGCCCGAATAGCGGCAATTCCATGCGTCAATGCTTTTCTAGTTCCCACGCGCCAGCGTGGGCGTGGGAACTCATTCTGGACGCGCCAGCGTCCCGTTTCTACAATGAGGAAGGTGGGCAAGAAAAGGACTTTGCCCACCCTACCTGACTAAGTCAAGGTAATCCAACTTGACCGTTCGCATTGAATTGTTCCTCAAGCCAAGTACGCGCCGCAACGTGTTGTGGATAATCTGCCACCGTGGCGTAAAGCAACAAGTTAATATCTACCAAAATATTTTTTGCATGGCTCATTTGTACAATTCACCCTCTGTTGCTGCAATGATTTCTGCCACATTATCCAGATTTTGTAACTTTGCACCAAGATGGACTGGCTTAATTCGGTAAGTTTTATCCTGACGAACAGGCTTGGATTCGATGAGATTAAGGCCAGCCTGTAATACCTCATTAGCCATCAGTTTGAAGCTTTGATTACGCAAGTGACTCAGAAGTTTTAACCGTGCGGCGATGTCATTGTCTAAAGTCAATGTGATGTGCATTTTATACTCCTCAAAAGGTTTAGCGAGGTAAGTCTTTCGTTTTCAAAGTGAGTTTGATAATGACATTGATATCGGATAGTTCAGCGATTTTCCAACGTGTGTACTTATTGTCTGGCCTATCTGCTTTCTGACAGAACCGTTTGAAAAAATAAAAGGGGCCAGGCTCGATTTTTTCTATAGGGGTAGGGAAAAGCCTCTCAGTCAGGTAGGGTGGTTTCGAGGTTTTAGTTTTTTTCGACGCACCTGTGTTAAAATAAAAATTCTCAATCAATATGATTTGGAGATTTTTAATTTGATGCCTTTTGTTTGATAATCAAAAAGAAATAACATAATGCACGTTCAAGGAATTATTAAAGGAAAATATATTGAATTATCCCATCAAACTGGCATTCCTGATGGAATGACTATTGTTATGGATATTCGTTTGTTGAAGCCAACATTTCAGGAACAACAAAAACTCGTCGATAAATTATGTGGTACTTGGACAAACGATCAGAGTATAAACACGATTTTTAAGGAAATTGATGAACAACGCCATAGAAGCCTCCCCCGTCATATCACCTTTGAACTATCATCTTGATACCAATATTGTCATTGCGTACTTTAACGGCAATAAGACTATAGCCAACAAACTGAAGACTTATCTGCCTCATGTCTCAATTAGTACGCTCGTGTTGGGTGAACTATTATATGGAGCACGATCCTCCCAACGCCAAGATGAAAACCTCGATAAAGTGTATCAGTTCTTGCATATTGTTAACCTTGTCGATTTTGATCCCGCCTGTGCAGAGCAATATAGCCATATTAGGGTATCGCTTCGGAAAAAAGGTCGTCCAACTGGAGAAACCGATGCGTTGATCGCGGCGATAGCCCTTGCTTATAATGCGATTCTGGTGACGGATAATACTAAACACTTTCAACATATTGATGAGTTGATCGTAGAGAATTGGTTGTTAGAAGCAGAGTTTCTTGCAAAACGCTTATGAGTATATTCTAATTCATTTCAAAGAAATCCGATTTTTTTGAAAAATCGGATTTCCTCGTTCCCACCGCTCCAGCGAATGCTTATGACGACACTCCAGCGTCGATAAGATACAACGAGAGATTAGCTTTTGTTTATTTTTCCGTCCAACGCTTCAGCTTTGGTTCATTTTGGAGTCCAACGCTTCAGCTTTGGTTCATTTTGGAGTCCAAAACTTCAGCTTTGGGCATTCCGATGTAGAGCGGTTTGTAAAGCACGTAAAGCCTGCCCTCGATGACTTAATTGATTTTTAACATCAGGTGGCAATTCTGCCGAGGCGCAATTATGTGTTGGCACATAAAAAAACGGATCATAGCCAAAGCCATGTTCACCACGCGGTTCATGTAAAATCCGCCCTTCCCAGCTACCCTGACAAATCAAGGGCATTGGATCTGTTGCATTTTGCATATAAACAATGACGCAGTGATAACGTGCTGTGCGTTTCGCCTCTGGAATACCTTTTAATTTCTCTAATAATAGCCGATTATTTTCATCATCATTGGCATTCTCGCCAGCAAATCGGGCGGAATAAATGCCTGGCGCACCTTTGAGCGCGTCAACTTCAATTCCCGAATCATCTGACATGGCTGGTAATCCCGTATGCTGGGCAGCGTTTCGCGCTTTGATTAGGGCATTTTCAACAAAACTGAGCCCCGTTTCAGGCACATCAGGTACATTAAATTGACTTTGGGGAATCACTTCAAAATCAAAGGATTGTAGTATCTGGGCAAATTCGCGTAATTTGCCCGGATTGCCACTCGCTAAAACGAGGGTTTTTTTATGCTCACTCATTTCAAAACGGTACGTCTTCGTCAAAACTTTTATCGGATGTCCCACTTGCTGGGGGCGGACTTGGTTGCCCCATGTTTTCAGGAGGCGAAGGAGGTGCTTGTTGTGTCACAGGTGGAGGTGGAGCAGGTTGTCCCATGCCCTGATTCACAGGCGGTGGGGCGGCATAACCCGTATTTTGTGCGGCATAACCTGTATTCTGTGCGCCATAACCCGCATTTTGTGCGCTATAATCGGCATTGCCACCAGGCGCACCATAACCCGCATCAGCATTTCGACTGTCTAACATTTGCATTTCACGAGCAACGATTTCTGTCGTGTAGCGATCTTGACCATTTTGATCTTGCCATTTTCTGGTTCGTAAACGACCTTCTACATAGATTTGTGAGCCTTTATGTAGGTATTGTTTGACAATTTCTGCTAGACGTTCAGAAAAAACCACGCGATGCCATTCAGTCTCCTCTTTCCATTCGCCTGTTTGTCTATCTTTAGAGGAAAAATTATTCGCTAAGCTGATAGTTGCCATGGCAACCCCTGTTGCTGTATAACGTACATCAGGATCATTTCCCAATCGCCCTACTAAAATTACTTTATTAACTCCACGAGACATATTATTTTCCTTTTATATCAATTAAATCAAAATGTTAGCGCAAACTTCAGTACATCCATCCAGTGCTTCGATATCTAATACTTTACGATCAACTTTCATATAAGCCACTTCTTCTTCAAGAATAATAACCACTTCTGCCACGCCAGGGACTTTCATTAGACATTGCGTTAAATGGTTGGCTTGTTCTTTATCCATTTGTCCGACTTTGAGTAAGTGGCTGCTTAAATGAGTTGGACTTTGCATGGTTGCAGCCAGTATAAACCATATCACTGCTAATAGGCTACAAAAAGCGAAAACAGCCCCAATACTATAATGTTGATATAACCAGCCGCCGCCAATGCCCCCTAAAAACGCGCCGAAAAATTGTGAACTTGAATAGACTCCCATCGCTGTTCCTTTGCTTTCTGTCGGTGCCAGTTTGCTGATAAGGGAAGGTAGGGTGGCTTCAAGTAAGTTAAACGCTGTAAAAAATAAAAATAGCATAATCACAATGCCAGTAATGCTGTGATATAAATAGCTCAAACCGATTTGAGATAAAACGAGTAAGCCTATTGCACCCACAAATACCTGTTTAATGTGGCGATACTTTTCTGCATAAATAATCAAAGGCACCATCGCAACGATGGCGGCAATCAGCACAGATACATAAATTTGCCAATGGTGATCCACTTCAACATTGCCCTCAACTAAAGCGATAGGTAATACGACAAACATTGAGGTTAAAAATAAGTGCAGTATGAAGATACCTATATCTAAACGTAGCAATTGGCTATCTTGTAATACCCGTTTAAATTGTGTGAGCGCGGGAGTTGTATCACGGTGAGAACTCGTCAGCGTTTGTGGTACAGCACGGTATAATACAACAATGCCCGCTAAAGCAAATAGGGCAGTGATCCAAAAAATGCCAGGGACACCTATCCAACGATTAATAATGGGTCCGATGATCAATGCTAAAACAAACGACATGCCAATAGTTATCCCTAAAATGGCCATCGCCTTAGTACGATGTTCTTCACGGGTTATATCAGCCGTCAATGCTAACACTGTTGAAGCAATCGCCCCGCAGCCTTGCAAAGCACGTCCTATAATAATGCCTGTGATTGAGGTAGAAAGGGCAGCGACAATACTTCCTAAGGCAAATATCAATAAACCAATATAAATAATAGGCTTACGTCCAATACGATCAGATAACATCCCAAAAGGGATTTGTAAAATACCTTGAGTTAAGCCATAAATACCTATCGCTAATCCAACCAAAAGGGGAGTGACATTAGGTAAGTCTCTGGCATAAAGGACAAATACGGGGAAAATCATAAATAAGCCTAGCATTCGCATGGACATAATACTGGCTAATGCAATAGTGGCACGTTTTTCAGCGGGTGTCATAGTCTTCTTAAAATGGAATATCAATTTAACTTCGATTTGAAATTTTATAGTATAATGGATTTCTTTAAGAAAAGATACAAAAATCACTTCAAGATTTATCAGCTAACAGTAAAAGAAAAAAGTGGATAATACAATAAAAATCAATAATTTACCTAAATTTCCCCGCTTATTGGCTCACCCATTGGGATTAATCCCGCATCAGGTACATAGCACAGTCTTGGCAACGATGTTAAATCGAATTTTAGTTCAATCTTTGCGGGAAGGTGAATTGGATTTTATGCGTCGGCGGGTTTTGCTTATTCGTGTGACAGATGTTCAATTAGATTTTTGCCTGACTTTAATCGGCGAGAGATTAGTGGCTCGTCAACAATGTGATGTTCATGATCTTGCTATTGAAGGTAGTCTCTATGACTTTTTGTTATTAGCCACCCGCCGTGAAGATCCCGATACTTTATTTTTTAATCGCCGTTTGCGCTTGAGCGGTAATACAGAATTAGGGCTTTATCTGAAAAATTTTCTTGATTCACTTGAACCAGAGGAGTTATTAGGATCACTTTTCAAACACTTGGAGCAAATGACTTCTTTGTTTGAACAGGTGGGAAAATTTCAGTCGACGTTAAAAATGAAGTAAACGATTATAAAATGTTATACTGAAACTTGATGAT
The DNA here is from genome assembly GCA_029939505.1 of Thiotrichaceae bacterium. Taxonomy (GTDB): domain Bacteria; phylum Pseudomonadota; class Gammaproteobacteria; order Beggiatoales; family Beggiatoaceae; genus QNES01. The sequence goes on from JAOZSV010000100.1 coordinate 17,492, forward strand.
CAAGTTTTCTCATTATCCAACAGGAATTGTAACTACTCAGCCTTGAGATGCGATAGCTTTGTGCGTATTGGAGTTCGAGGTTTTCGTTTTCAAAGAAAACCTCGAAAACGCTTTAAGACTGAATAGTTATCCAGGAATTATAGTAACTACTCAGCCTTGAAATCAATTTCAAGGCTAAAAGCATTCGAGGCTAAAGTTTTTTTAAAGAAAAAACTTTAGCCTCGAATAGTCTGTTAAAACAGACTAACTAACTGATGTTACGCACTATGTTTCCAAGAGGTTTAAGAAATCTTTGAAAAAAAATCGGATTTCTAAGCGGCGAAACGATGTTTAAGAAATCCGATTTTTTTAAA
>JAOZSV010000460.1 GCA_029939505.1 Thiotrichaceae bacterium
GATTTCATCGGTGGCTATTCACATTTCACCCCGTTGGGGTTAGTTAGTTTCAACCTCGAAGGGGTTAAACATGAATAGCCACCGATGAAATCGGTGGAACTAAAAGGAGAATGAATGACTTATTTTAATAAATTCATTGCGACTCACCTATTGAGTGGCTTTGTGGTTTTTAGTTTTATGGGCTTATGGATAGAACATGCAGTTGCAGATGACTTTATCCCTAAGTTATTGTACGTTGGTGTCAATACCAAAGTCAAAAATGCAAATAACCGTATTGATCAGTTCCTGAAAAAATATGGTAAGCGTATTACAGTGTTTCAATGTAAGGAAAATCCTTGCGGTAAAAAAAATAAAAGGCCTTTCCGAAAAATTCGGGTTAAATCTGGTACTGAAAATGGGTGGATTAAAATATTAAGAAAGTCTCCTTTGGTCAAATATGTCATACGGCCTAAGGATACTAATGATCGTTTGCCAGGTGATGGTAGTGTTGTGGAGGTGGATGATCCTTGTGCAAAACAAGCGTTGCCCTTTATTTCGCTCAAATATGGCAGTGAGGTACCGTTTGAGTCTTTAGAAAACTTGGTTAAAAAAATCTACCAAGGCAAATGTGATAACTGTGTTCAGTTAGATGAGAGTTCTTCACTGGCTAAAACATTTTCAATCGTTGATCTCAATAAAGAAGTGATTAAGGAAGAGAATTTTGTTGAGAATTTAGCGTTATCTTTTTTGATGACGGATGAAAAAAAACCAGAATGGTTCATCGTTGTGAGTGGACAATATGCCCCCGTGCCAGAAAAAAAGGGAGTGCCACCAACTCATTTCCAAGAAATGAGATGTCAGTATCATGAGCAATTAAAAGCTTATGCTGACAAGTTTCAAGGAAAATTACAAGGCTATTTAGAAAATCCGAAATAATTTGGAAGAGAGAACCTGACAGGTTTTTAAAACCTGTCATATCCACTGAAAGTTTAAAGTTTTAGACTTTAAATATAATACTTGAAACACTCATTCACAATTTTCCTTCTACGTTTGCTATTGTGAAATGCGGAAAAGTAGAAAGCCCAACAAATAGCCCTTCGTCAAAAGGGGCAAACTATGGAAACTATGGAAACTATGGAAACGGGTGATAATTTTTTTATAGCCAACTTTACGAGCATTGCTCTTTATCGTTCTGGTAATGCAACGAGTCCTCGTCTTAATCAGGTGAGAATTCCGCCGAAAGAGGGTAGAATTGATATAGAAATCTATGAAAAAGAAGTCAATGGGGAAATAATGATTTACGTGGATTCCACGAGTGGTGGCATATCAACATTTGATGCACCTTTACCTAGTCAAAATAAGAAAGTGCGATGGTGGAAAATACCCGCCGCTACTATCATACCTCATGGATTAATTATCACCAAAGATCATACCATTGAATCAATAAATATCACCCATTATACTATTCAACCACTCAATGATATGCCATTGAGCGAATATAAAAAGTTGTTACAGATTTTGGCACAAAAAGCATTACCCACTTTTTGAATGGTCTAATCTGAAAGGAGAATTAACGATGGAATTTAATAAACGAGAACTTCGTACTATCATTAACGCTTTA
>JAOZSV010000101.1 GCA_029939505.1 Thiotrichaceae bacterium
ATTTCATCGGTGGCTATTCACATTTCACCCCGTTGGGGTTAGTTTCAACCCAGAAGGGGTTAAACATGAATAGCCACCGATGAAATCGGTGGAATTTACAATTCATCTAAGAAATCTTTGAAAAAAATCGGATTTCTCAGCTCGGCAAAATAAGGACAAAATTATGTTAGGCAAAAAATTTCTGTTACTTGTTGTTATCTTAGCATCGGCTTTTTATTTCTGGTGTATCCATTATGAAGCCTGTGAAATTGCTTATGACGACTTTGAACGTGGTATGGCTTATTATAACAATAAAGATTTTAAAAAAGCAGTCCCTTTGTTGTTAAAAGCCGCAGAAGAAGGTGATGTCAAGGCGCAATATCATCTTGGCATGATGTATGAGAAAGGTCTTGGCGTTTCTAAAAAGATGGCAAAAGCTGAATCATGGTATCGTAAAGCGGCTGAACAAGGATTACTTAAAGCGCAAAATAATCTCGGTTTTATGTACAAAGAGGGTAAAGGCGTTTCCCAAGATATGAAGCAAGCATTCCAATGGTTTTATAAAGCCGCAGAGCAAGGAGATAAGCAGGCACAAATTCTTATTGGAAAAATGTACCATGAAGGCGAAGGGGTAATTCAAAACATTGAAAATGCGGTGCAATGGTATAGCAAAGTCGCCGCGCAAGGAGATGTTCAATACCAATTCAAATTAGGTTTGATGTATTCTCAAGGTGAGGAGATTGCAGAAGATGTAAGTCAGGCGATTAATTGGTTTAGCAAAGCCGCAGAGCAAGGGCATGTCGAAGCGCAATACCACCTCGCGGATATATATTATAAAGGTACAGGTGTCGAAAAAGATTTTAGTCAGGCGATTAATTGGTATCGCAAAGCCGCAGAACAGAGTTATGCGAAAGCCCAATTTCATTTAGGCGTGATGTACGAAAATGGTGAGGGCGTGATACAAGATGTTAGGAAAGCGGCGCAATGGTATCGCAAAGCGGCTGAACAAGGAGGGGCTGAGGCACAGTTCAAAACAGGGCTGCTGTATTATGATGGTAAAGGTTTTCCCCAATCTTTTTTTGACGCGAATTTATGGTTTAGTAAAGCAGCAGAACAGGAGCATGTCAAGGCTCAAAATAATATTGGGCTATTGTATTATGAAGGCAATGGTGTAAGCCAAGATTTTAAGAAAGCCGCTGAGTGGTATCGTAAAGCCGCCAAACAGGGTAATGTTGATGCACAATACAATTTGGCTGTGATGTATAATAAAGGACAAGGGATCTCTAAAAATTTGACGAAGGCTCAAAGATGGTTTCGCAAAGCAGCTGAACAGGGTGATGTTCAGGCAAAAATGGCTTTAGAAGATTTGTCTGAATAGAACTTCGACACTTGTTTTTTTTCATTTAAAATTTGATGTGACGCAGGGTGCTTCTATTCGAGCTTAGAAATCCGATTTTTGAAAAAATCGCTTAAACCTCATTTCGCCGCTTGCTTAGAAATCCGATTTTTGAAAAAATCGCTTAAACATCTTGGAAACATAGTGCGTCACATCAGTTAAAATTTGAGCAGTCGTGAAATATCGAAAAAGAGAATGCTTTATTATTTGTAATCATTGGAATATTTTTTGCTTACTCGTAACTGAAGTTTTTAAACATCAAATATAATTCAAAGGAAAATTATTAATGTTACGTCATCTACTCCCTTTAGGGATATTTGTTATATTGGCTGGTTTTTTATATGTCGGTTTAAGTAAAAATCCTCGTGATATAGGCACGACTCGTGTTGGCAAACCAGCCCCCGATTTTATTTTGCCACAACTCAGTGATACCAGTAAGATACTGAGCAGCAAAGATTTTATTGGCAAAGTCTCGATATTTAATGTGTGGGCATCTTGGTGTGTCACTTGTCGTTATGAACACAGCTTGTTAATGTATATGACTAAACAGGGTTATACTGTCTATGGACTTAGTTATAAAGATACCCTGGCAGAAGGAAGAGAGGTATTAGCGCGTGCTGGTAATCCTTATATAGCTAATGGCTTTGATGAAAACGGACAAGTTGGCATGGATTGGGGCGTGACGGGTACGCCTGAAACTTTTGTCATTGATAAAGAAGGGTTTGTTCGCTATAAACATACAGGGCAGTTGACTCCTGAAATTTGGAAAACAGAAATTGAACCGCTGATTCAGAAATTGGAGAAAACGTAGGTATCAAATCATTTGCTCAGAAACCAAGAAAACTTGGTTTAGAAATCCGATTTTTTTAAAAATCGGATTTCTTGATAACTGTAAATTCCACTTGGTTTCTTTTAATTTTTACCCATGCAAAGTCACTCAATAAATCTTGCAAACACGCTAAGTCAGGGTTTACATGATTTACAAATAGAACTCTCCGCTTCCACGCAATTGAAAATATTAAATTATCTCGAACTATTGGCAAAGTGGAATCAAGTTTATAATTTGACAGCGGTGCGTGATATGCCACAAATGATCCCTAAACATGTTTTAGACAGTTTAGCGGTATTACCTTATATTTGTGGCACACGGATTTTAGATGTCGGTACGGGCGCGGGCTTGCCTGGTTTATTATTAGCAATGGCGCGTCCTGATTTGCCATTTTTTTTGTTAGATAGCAGCGCGAAAAAAATTCGCTTTGTCAAACAGGCTATTATCGAATTAGATCTAAAAAATGCCTTTGTCATAAATACTCGCACTGAGCAATTTAATTCTGATGAAAAATTTACTGTTATTTCAAGGGCTTATGCGAGTTTATCTCTTTTTTATAGAGAAACAGCACGGTTATGCGATCTGGAAGGATGCCTGTTAGCAATGAAGGGCGTTTATCCTGATCAAGAAATCGCCAAAATGGCTCAATTGCCAGTACATTTAGAGAGTTTTCCTTTACAAATTCCCCAATTAGAAGCAGAAAGGCATTTGATTATTATGCGCCCTTTTTAACTATATAGTGATGGAATCACTTCAAAGCCAGCGTATTCAAAATGTTTATCAAAGGAGTCTCTTGCAAAACTCGCTTTTTTGAGTTTAGAAATCCGATTTTTCTCAAAAATCGGATTTCTTAAACCTCGTTTCGAGCTGAGAAATCCGATTTTTTCTCAAAAATCGGATTTCTTAAACTCTGAAAAGCGATACCAAGCGTCTTTAACGGCTAATTGCTTAAATCCTTCCTTGAACAAACAATCAACCAGTATAGAAGCACCACCACCTACATCTATAATACCTTGTTCTTTATTGAGTTTCGTCTTCTCAATCAATTCCAACGACATTGAGGGATTTGTTTGATACCAACTCACTTCTAAAGGTGATTTTGTCTGATAAACTGATGTGACGCAGGGTGCTTCTAAATTCCACCGATTTCATCGGTGGCTATTCACATTTCACCCCGTTGGGGTTAGTTTCAACCCCGAAGGGGTTAAACATAGCCACCGATGAAATCGGTGGAATTTGGCTTGGAAACACCTTGCATAACATCAGTGATAAACCTGTTCCCAATGTTTTTTTTCCTCTTTTTTGTCTAGCATATTCCATTTCTCATGTCAAAAATCAAATCATCAAGGTTCATTATGCTATTTAAACGAAATTTCATTTACAGTATAACAATATTCGGCTTAATCTTAAATGCACAAGCCGGCGAATGGTCTGGCTATATCGCTGGCGAGCAACGCTATTTTACAGAATCTCCACTCTCCATTGATCAATATGAGCATTTTAACACCGCTTTCTCGGCAGAGCCAGAATATTACCACGAGTGGGATAATGGCTATCAAAGTTTCAGCTTTGTCCCCTTTATCCGTTTGGATCAGCACGATTCGGAGCGGAGCCATTTTGATATTCGCGAACTCACCTGGCTCAAAGCAACGCGAGATTGGGAATTGCGTGTCGGCATTCGCAAAGTATTTTGGGGTGTCACCGAATCTCAACATTTAATTGATATTATTAACCAAACTGACTTGGTGGACCATCCTGATACAGAGGAAAAGTTAGGGCAACCCATGATCAATCTCGCACTCATTCGTGATTGGGGAACAGTTGATTTATTTATACTACCTGGCTTTCGTGAAAGAACTTTTCCTGGTAAAAAAGGACGTTTACTGAGCGGTGGCATTCCCATTGATACTGAGCAAACGCGCTACGAATCGGGTGCTGAGGAAAAACATATTGATTGGGCAGTGCGATGGGAACATTCGCTGGGTGATTGGGATATAGGTTTATCCCACTTTTCTGGCACGAGCCGCGATCCCCGCTTCTTACCTAGCACAACAGATCAATTTGTCTTCATACCTTACTATGAACAAATTGAACAAACCGGTGTTGATTTACAAATCACCAAAGAAAATACGTTGTGGAAGTTTGAAATGATTTCTCGTGACGAACAAGAAGGGCATTTCACAGCACTGACGGGCGGTTTTGAATATACCTTTGTCGGCATTTTTGAAACAGATGCTGACGTGGGTATTTTGACAGAATATTTATTTGATGATCGCCATAACAATGCCGCCACGCCTTTTGAAAATGACATCATGTTAGGAATGCGTTTAACCCTTAACGATGCCCAAAGCACAGAATTCTTAGCAGGGGCTGTTTTAGATATTGAGAGCAACGCCAGTTTCTATCTCCTAGAAACCAGTCGCCGCCTCGGTGATCGTTGGAAGTTGAGTTTAGAAGCCTACATTTACGCTAACATGCCCACAGATGATCTCGCTTATGGATTTCGTCAGGAGGATTTTATACAACTTGAACTCGCATGGTATTTTTAATGTATTGTTGGAGTTTAGACTTGACAATCATTACCTCTATCACAAGATTAAGTATTGAAGAAATTCAACACATTCAAGAGAGTTCATCAGACTAAACCTGGCAGGTTTTACCCACCCGTTGGGACAATGCCATTAAGTTAATGAAAAAGTTAAGATTAATCAAAGAGTTATAAATGTAGGTCGGGTTAGCTTATTTCGCGTCGCGAAATAACGTAACCCGACTCCATCAATAAGAAGGAGGGTTGGGTTACGCTTCGCTAACCCAACCTACATCATAACTTATTGATAATTATACTATAAATCCTTAACTTAATGGCAGTGACCCGTTGGGACCACTGCCATTAAGTTAAGGAAGATTTATTGGAGTCCAAACCTTCAGATTTGGATTATTTCGCTTAAATATCAATTCGAGGTTTTAGTTTTTCTTCAAAAAACTAAAACCTCGAATGGACTCCAAGGCTTAACTTAATGGCATTGACCCGTTGGGAACGAATAGAGAAAAAAATCATGTTCCAATTTGCATGGCCTTGGTTATTTGTGATTCTACCATTACCCTGGCTTATTCATCATTTTTTTCCACCAGCACCCGATCAAGCCAGCACTGCCCTTAAAGTCCCTTTTTTTCAAAATATCGTCAGTTTGACTCACAGTACTAAAAGGCTCCCAAAAAAACGCCATTGGAAAATACAGCGTTTAGCTTGGTTGATTTGGATTTTATTAGTCGTTGCCTCGGCGCGTCCACAATTATTGGGGGAACCCATTAAAATACCAATCAGTGGTCGTGATTTATTACTCGCTGTTGATTTATCAGACAGTATGGCGGAAACGGATTTAGACTTACAAGGCGCAGCGGAAAGCCGTCTTAATATTGTAAAACGGGTTGTCGGTGAATTTATCGAACGCCGAGAGGGAGATCGAATCGGGTTGATTTTATTTGGTGAACATGCTTACCTACAAACGCCCTTAACCTTTGATCATCGCACAGTAAAAATCATGTTAGAAGAGGCGGTTATTGGACTGGCGGGTAAATCCACTGCAATTGGTGATGCGATTGGTTTGTCTCTCAAACGATTGCGAAATCGTCCTCAAAAAAATCGTGTCTTGATTCTCATCACAGATGGGAGCAATAATGCTGGTGAAGTGGAACCCATCAAAGCGGCAGAATGGGCGGCATTTTATCAAGTGCGTATTTATACGATTGGTATCGGTTCAGACTATCACCAAGGGGAAATAGAGACTTTGTCGGGAACTCAATATATAAAGACTTCTTTTGATGTAGAAGGTGAAAAAACGCTGCAAAAAGTGGCTGAGATGACGGGCGGATATTATTTTCGCGCAAAGAATCGTACAAAGCTAGAAAATATTTATCAACAACTAGATAAGCTGGAACCGATACAAGTGGAGTTCAAAGTCTTTCATCCTATCACAGCACTTTATGTTTGGTTTTTGGGGGCAGCGTTTATTTTTTCTTTGTTCTTCCCAAAGCTGAAGCGTTGGACTCCTGAGAATCAATGCAATTAAGTTAAGGCAGACACGCAGGTCTGCCCCTACGAAATCCCACGTATTGAGGGCCTGTAGGGGCGAACCTGCGTGTTCGCCCTGGCTTAATTTAATGGCATTGCTCATGAAAATACCCAAATATGGATTTGAAAGAAAATGGTTGAATGCCCGGTTTTATCACCTTTACTTTAATAAAAACCGAATGATATGTTTGAACGTATCCTAAAACAGATGCAGAAAAAAATCCGAACCCGTCAGTATATAATGACTTTACATGCTGAAGAAGAAATGGACGATGATGAATTGACTATTTTTGATGTTGAACGTGCCATACTTACTGGCGAAATTGTTGAACGGCAAAAAGAGTATAAAACGGGTGAATGGAAATACCTTATTAAAGGTTATACATTAACTGATCATAACGTCATTATTGTGAGTAAATTAAGTATGACTGGAAAATTGGTTATTATTACCGTATTTCTTTTGTAAAATAACAAGGGAAAAATTATGAAATGCGACTTATGCAATGAAGAAGGTTTAAATCTCCATATAATGACACGAAGTTATGGGAAAGGGAAAAAATTATTGATCATTGAAAATATTCCCGTTATGATTTGTCAACATTGTGGAGAAAGTTACCTAACAGCAGAAACACTACACGAGATAGAACGTATAAAACTTCATCGTCAAAGTTTTGCTATCACACGTCCTGTAGCGGTTGCTGGTTTTTCTATTCCGTATGATGCGCTCAATAGAAATATTCACAGCAATACTGCAAGCGTCTGAAATATACTTAGAGTGGGAACAAACTGAACTTTTCTAATAATGAGGAAGGTGGGCAATAAAAAGACATTGCCCACACTACCTAAAAGATTGTAGATTGTAGGCCGTTGCACTTTTGGTGCAGCAGTGAACACCAGATAAAAAGTTTAAGATTGTAGGCCGTTGCACCGTTTTTTTGGTGCAGCGGCGAACACTAAAAAGTTTAAGTTATGCCCGTATGCAGTATAAAGCGATTACAATTCATGTTAGCACATTTTTATTTTACGCGCCCTTTTTGGTTTTTAGCATTGCTACCAGTAATATTTTTGCTTTGGTGGCAACTAACCGTTCGTCGTGAAGAGGTTTGGCAAAAAGTTTGCGATCCTCACTTGTTGCCACATTTATTAGTTAATGTAAAACCACGCCAAAAATACGTCGCTCTGGTATTATTAGGTTTGGGATGGTTATTGACCATTTTAGCTTTAGCAGGACCAACTTGGTCAAAATCACCCCAATCTCTCTATCGTTCTCAACTGGCAACAGTGCTGATACTTGATTTATCTCGTTCAATGGATGCACAAGATATTTCGCCCTCACGTTTAAGCCGTGCCAGACATAAAATGTGGGAAATACTGAAACGCGCCCAAGAAGGTCAAACGGCATTATTAGTATTTGCAGGCGATGTGCATATTGTCTCCCCGCTAACCGACGATGCGGCGACTATCGCTTCACTGATACCCGCTTTGAATACTGACTTAATGCCGTTGCTCGGCACTCAAACCCATTTAGCCTTGCAAAAAACAGGGGAATTATTAGAACGCGCCGGAAAAATTATACTCATCACAGATGGTTTAGAAGACATAAAAAAGAGTCTAGCGGCGGCGCACCGGTTAAAATTTCAAGGACATCAGCTTTCCATATTAGGCGTTGGCACCGATGAAGGCGCACCGATTCCCTTAAAGAAAGGGGGATTTATCAAAGATAAACAAGGGCTTATTGTACACTCCCGCTTAGAAACTGAAATGCTGATTGCCTTAGCAAAAGCAGGTGGCGGTGTTTATAGCGCATTAACGACAGATAACAGTGATTTAAAGAAACTATTGAAATTATCCCGTTTTGACAGTGGAAGTGAACTGATGAATCAACAAGGTGGGCAAGATCAAGGATACTGGCTATTATTACTATTATTGCCGTTAGCAGCCCTGAGTTTTAGACGGGGTTGGTTAAGCCTATTATTAGTCGGTATTATTATTGGCTCGCCTCAACCCGCTTATGCCATAAATTGGGATGATTTATGGTTGCGCTCTGATCAGCAAGGTGCGAGGGCATTAGAAAAAAATGCAGAAGCGGCACATTTATTTCATTCGCCTGAATGGAAAGGGGTGGCTTATTATCGTGCGCGTCAATATCAAAAGGCAGCAGATGCGTTTAAGCAATTAAACACGGCACTGGCACATTATAATCGGGGAAATGCTTTAGCCTTTTTGGGAAAATTAGAGGAAGCCATCATTGCCTATCAAAAAGCATTGAAAAAAAATCCGCAACATATTGATGCAAAACACAATTTAGATATTGTCAAACGAGCGCGAAAACATCAAAACGTTCAACAATCAGAAGATAAAGATAAGAAAGAAGATAAGAAGGAGGATGAGAAAAAAGGGGGCGGAAAAACAGAAGAGGAGGCACCAGAGAATAGCAAAAAAAGTGCTGCTGACACACCGCCGACAGATAAACCGATTGAAGCGGAAGATGCGCCCATTCTCGGTGGGGAAAATGCTCAAAGCAATAAAAAAACGAATAGGAAGAATAAACCAGCCCCCCCTTTAGAACAATGGCTACAAAGTATTCCCGATAACCCAAGTGAATTATTGCGTCGAAAGTTTAGGTTAAAACATCAACGCCAAAACCCGCCACCGGATAAAACGTGGTAACTATAAGTACGGCATGAAATCATACAGACAACTATACCTGACAGGTTTTAGAAACCTGTCAGGTCTGATTCAACATGAAATTATATCGACATTGAATCAGAATTTTCAGAATTTGAGAATTTTCAGAATAAAACCTAATAAAATCTAAAATCATCAATTGGTTTAATCCGATTTTTTTCAAAAAATCTGATTTCTCATCTCGAAGAGTTTTGCAAGAGGCTCTTGAATTTAAAAAATATTCTGAAAATTCTGTTCGAGGCTAAAGTTTTTCTTCAAAAAACTTTATGTATTCTCGACGCGGGCGCGTCGTGGAAGACATTCCTACGCTGGCGCGTCAATGCCATTAAGTTAATAAGCCTTGGAGTCCAAACCTTTAGATTTGGAAGTGTTTGATATTCAAGCGAAATAATCCAAATCTGAAGGTTTGGACTCCAATAAATATTCCTTAACTTAATGGCATTGACGCTGGCGCGTGGGAACGAAAAACGATAAAAACCTTACTCAATCACTTTTGTAAGTACGGCACCAGCCCTTTGCGAGCTAAAGTCTTGAGGATTACCTTCGGAATCAATACCTTCACTAAATAAGGTGATTTGTAAATTATTACCACTTTGTCTAACTCCTACAATCTGATTTTCTTGCCATAACTTGTAATAAATATCACGAAAAGGACCACCCTGAGTGGTTCCATCAGTAATTAAACCATAAGAATAGGTATCATTGAGGAAACTAATAATTTCTCTATTACCTATGTCAGGATGCCCCGTTGGTGAGCCCGTGACAAACTGCAGACTAAAACCACTTCCGAACAATGTATATAAGACACGCCCATCTGATAACAGTGATGGCTGCTGTAATTCATAAGTATTTCTGCTCTTATCACGATATGTCCCGGGCGAATAATTTAAGGAACTTATTGGTGGAGAAATACTCGTTGAACTAATTCGATCAAAAACAAGTTCACCATTAGCATCCAATGTGAATTTAAAAGAAGCATCGTAATAAGTAGTGCTTCCGTTATTGATGTTTATTACAGGAACCCTATGAAAATTGACATTTCGCCCACTCCCAATGATACGGGAGGATTCAAAATTAATACTTAGATTGGTACCAGTAATTACTTCTGCATGAGCAGAAAGCACAAAAGAGCAACTCATAATGCTAACAATCGCCCCACTAACAATAAACCGTCTGATCTTGGATAAATGAATATTTATATTCACTATGCCTCTCCACGTCCTGAGAATGAAATTTGCTAGATGCAGGACGTATTAAACACCTAACGAATAAGCTCACTGGAAAATTTCTCGTTCCCAAACAAACTCAGTTTGGGAATGCCTTTTCCTGTCAACTTACCCCTTAAATTTCCTTTTCACTTTAAACGACATAACTACAATGAAATTTAAGGAGCAGTTTCAAGTGGTGATCATTTTACTCTGTTCAAATCATCATGTCAAGTTTTAGTACATGACTTTCGGCTGTTTAATAAGCGCCAGTAACTCAGCTGTTAGCCTTGAAATCAATTTCAAGGCTAAAAGCCAAAGCAGGTTCAGCTAAAATTTAACTCATTCTTTTAGTCTGCTTTAGCAGACTTTAGCTTTTAGCCTTTTGAGTTAGCCTTGAAATCAATTTCAAGGCTAAAAGCCAAAGCAGGCTAAAGCCAGCTAAAATTTAACTCATTCTTTTAGTCTGCTTTAGCAGACTTTAGCTTTTAGCCTTTTGAGTTAGCCTTGAAATCAATTTCAAGGCTAAAAGCCAAAGCAGGCTAAAGCCAGCTAAAATTTAACTCATTCTTTTAGTCTGCTTTAGCAGACTTTAGCTTTTAGCATTCGAGGTTTAAGTTTTTTGAAGAAAAACTTAAACCTCGAATAGATTTATCTCAAGGCTAACGGGCTGAGTAGTTACAAATTTTCAGAATAAAATATTGAATCAGAATTTTCAGAATTTGAGAATTTTCAGAATAAAACCTAAACATAATTCACTTTGAATTTTTATTAAGTTATTGATTATATTATATTTATCAATGGATTTAAGAAATCCGATTTTTTGAAAAAAATCGGATTTCTAAGCTCGAAGAGTTTTGCAAGAGGCTCTTGAATTTAAGTACTCGATGATCAAGTTTTTTTAACCCCAATAACTACAAGGATTAGATATAAACAAGGATAAAACAAGAATATTAAGCAATTGATGAGATTCTATTGAGATCAATATTCTATCAAGATCAAATTGAGTCTTATCCTTGCAGACATACAATCCTTGTAGTTATTGTTTGGCTTTAGAAAAAACTTGATGATCGAGTAAGTAGCGAAGTATAAATTTTCAGAGATTTTATTCGTCGCTCAGAAACCGAGTTTTTTGAAAAAACTCGGTTTCTAACGGTTTCTTATTCTGAAAATTCTCAAATTCTCAAATTCTGATTCAAACTGACTATAAATTAAAATTTCATTCCTAAACCCATAATGAGTTCATATTGTGTCATTTCTATAAATCCCGTTTGTGGTCCAGTATTCATATTGGTGCCATGTACTTTTTCATTAGGCGCGTAAAGAAATGCCATATTAAATTCAAATCGTTCTGAAAGCGGGGTGCTAAAGCCAAAAGTGTAGTGCGTCCTAACAACGGCGGGAGCTAGAGTATTAAATAACGCTTGCGAATTTGGAAATGGATTGTCGGAACGACTGTAACCCATACGGAATGTGAAGTTGGAACTGTATTGCCATTGTAGCCCAAATTTAAAAATATCCATATCATCCCAGCCGAAGCCGAGTCCATCATTAGTGCCTAATAATGTTTGTCCGGGCATAAAGACTAGATCAGAAGCGTTGGCCATTGCATTGACTGTGCTATATTCAATGCGCTGATAATTAAAAGCCAATGTTAACTTTGGTGTCGCTTTGAAGGCAAAACCCAGATCATAATTGGCAGGGATGTCAAAATTACCTTCTTCAGCAAATAATCCTTTGTAATCGTCAAATTTACTCATCCACGTTTTAGTTTGATAGGAGGCTCCCAAAGTGAGACGATCAGTGATTTTTCCTAACCACCCAAAACGTATTCCACCTCCATAAGATATATCATGTCCATTGTTGGTCACATGATCAGGATGAAGTGAAAAGGGTTTGAAGGGTTGCAAGCCTTGAGCTTCAAAGCTTTGAATTGCGAAAACAGGAGTAATTCCAAAGGAGTGTTGTTCGGTGATTTTTCTTGAATAGGTTATCCCCATAATGACTTGCATTAAATCTATTCCAGTTGGAGAAGAAGCCTGTGTCGATGGTGCCATCGGATTGCTAAAGTTCCTAAATACGGCACTATCATATTCTGTATTCATGCCACCGTTGCCACCAATAGCGATACCGAGGGAACTCTTATTATCCAGCATCTGGTTATAAGCAAGATGAGGAATCAGGAAAAAATCATTGCTACTTTCATATTCTCCCGATGGTATGGAAGTTGGTCCCATTGGTGGACCAATAAGTGACGCATCATCGTTAGCAGTAAATCCCCGTAAGGGTACAAATAGGCTCATACCAAATTCAAAACTGTTGCCTACGACTACCAGTGATCCCGGATTACTAGCCGCACACATTGCACCGAGTTCCATGGCAACACAGGAACCTGCTATTGACTTTGATTTTACACCATAGCCCGGTGCCCAATAGCCATTGGTGGCATAAGCTCCTGATTGCAAAGCAAATGTCATGGCAAATACCAATGGGTATATTTTTTTTATTTTCATAATATGTGGTCTAATTATTGAAAATCTTTTGAAATCAAACGCTTAAAAAGTATTTGACCGTTGGATTCCTTTCCCAAAGCTAAAGCGTTTGTAACTACTCAGGGCAACCACAAGGGATTGCCCCTACATAAGAATATTTTCACTCAACATAAGAATATTGTTGTAGGGGCAATCCTTTATGGTTGCCCTGAGTAGTTACAAGCGTTTTTAGAAACCAAGTTTCTTCAAGAAACTTGGTTTCTAATCACAACATATCCCTAAGCGCGATTTTTAATCGTCATCACTTCTAAAACCTTGGCACCAGTCTCATCAGAGACTTCAAGGATTTGTTGCAGTTCTTCCAACAGAGCCTTTTCGCTGTCATCAATCACACCATCAGCAAGGGTAATGTCAACAGCACAAACAAAGGCGGCTTCACGTAATTCACTCGGTAAGCTGCTTTTAGCAATGGAAACCAAACCACCCACGCCTTCGTTTTCCAGCACCGTGAGCAATTTCTTAAACATGTCAGTGACTTGCTTTTCGGTGTAGCCATCAAATATTTTCATTTGAAGCAAATAGGCGAAAATGCCCTTGGCTTCAGATTCGTCAATTGAGCCATCTGCTGCTGAACTCGCTAACGCAATTCCCAGAAATGCTTCTTGTTTATCGAATGTGTCGTTGGATGATGGTGCTTTGTCAGTGCTAAACCAACCCATAATAGTTCTCCTAAGTGTAATGATTTGACAATGATGTTTATTTAAAGAGGATTCTTTAAAAAACCTGTAACTACTCAGCTAAAGCAAGCTCTGCTAAATTCTTTTCGATGTTTCAGTTTTTTTCAGAAAAACTGAAACATTGAAAATTAGTCTGCTTTAGCAGACTTTAGCTTTTAGCCTTGAAATTGATTTCAAGGGCTAAGTAGTTACAAAAAACTTGTGATTTATAATTTAACATTGTCAAACTAAAAAAACAATAAAACTTTAAGCGTACCCGACTGTACAGCACGCTCAAAGGCTTGTAACGCTTTATCAAAAGGAAAGCGTTCGTCAATTAGTAATGTGGGGGCTATTAATTTATTTTCAAGTAGGCGTAGGGCGGGCATAAAAGGGCCACAACGTGAACCGACTAATGTAATTTCATCAACCACAAGGGCGGAAAGATTTATTGGTAATTCACCTTTAAAAGTACTTTTCAAGATTATCGTGCCACGCGGACGTACTGCGTGACGGGCAAGCGTAAAGCCTTCGATTGAGCCAGTGGCTTCGATGACAATATCAAAAGTCCGCTTTTGGATAGTCTTTTCGTCAATCCATTTGATTTGACGTGTCGCGAGTAATTGCCGTTGTTTGTCATAACGCGCCACGACTTGTAAATCGCATCCTGTCAGTACCAATGTTTGAGCAATTAATTGCCCTAAACGTCCTGCGCCCACAATTAAAACGTGACTGCTGGGGCGGATTGTCACTTGTTCTTGTATTTCTAAAGCGGCGGCTAATGGTTCTGTGAAAACAGCCACTTCATCTGGGATAGATGGGGGGACAGTTATCAGATTTTTTAAGGGTAAGCATAAATATTCGGCAAATGCGCCGTTTCGATTAAGAATGCCTAATACAGTACGCTGTTCACAATGCGTCGGTTGCCCTCTCAAACATCGAAAACATTTCCCACAAGCTGTATTGATTTCTCCGACAACTCGCTCCCCAATTCGTTCTGGTGCATCAGCCGCTTCAACAATTTCCCCGACAAATTCATGCCCTAAAATACCTTTATAAGTATAATAGCCTTTGAGTAATTCTAAATCCGTCGCACAAATCCCTGCAATACGAACACGTACAAGGGCTTCACCGTGAAGTGGCTTGGGTTTAGGAAGATTATTGTGATAGGTTAATTGATTATTTTCTAGCCAAAGTGCTTGCATTAATTGTTAATTGTTAATTGTTAATTTGAAATTCACAATTCAAAACGATTTTCTAACGTTTATCTTTTTTTGTGACTACTCAGCCTTGAAATACAATGGAGTTCGAGGTATTAGTTTTTTTCAAAAAACTAATACCTCGAAAACGCTTTAGCTTTGTTGCTTTTTTTGGAGTACAACGCTTTAGCTTTGTGGTTTGGAGTACAACGCTTTAGCTTTGTTGCTCTTTTTGGAGTACAACTAAGACTGAATAGTTACTTTTTTTTCTTATAATCCCCAAGGTTTTACTTTGAAAAATATAGGCATTATTATACTGAATTGGCAGGGATGGCGAGATACTTTAGCTTGCTTAGATTCATTGAAAAACCTGAATTATAAGGAGCAAATATCTATTATTGTCTGTGACAACGGATCTACTAATGATTCTTTTGAGCAGATTTTAAAGTGGGCGCAACAGCATTATTCGCCATCAGAAATGGGCATTTTTTCTCCAGAAAATGGAGAACAATTCAGAAGCAAAATAAAACCTCACTATTCACCATTTGTTCTTATTCAAACAGGTGCAAACCTCGGTTTTTCAGGGGGCAACAATGTTGGCATCCGTTATGCGTTAGCGACTCAAAAGGTTGAATATCTCTGGTTGCTTAATAATGATACGGTATTAGATGCTGATGCGCTATCTGCTTTATATGAATATGCAATAGCGCATCCTAATCTTGCCCTGATCGGCAGTACCATCATTGATTATGAAGCACGGCAAACGGTGCAATGCGCTGGCGGCTGTCATTATTCGCCATTATTAACCATTTTTCAACCCGTATTTGGTGGAGAGCCGCTCAATAAAGTGATAGAATGCAATGATACGATTACTTTTGACTATATCTTTGGAGCGGCGATGTTTTTGCCAATAGCAGCCGTACAAAAAGTCGGTTTATTAAATGAAGAATATTTTTTATTTTATGAAGAACTTGATTATACACAACGTTTAAAGCGGCAAGGTTATGATATTGGTTGGTGTAAAAATAGCCTCGTTTATCATAAAGGCAGTGCCAGTGTGGGGAGTGTGGATGAGGGTGATCGGGATAAACGACGGCTTGCCAATTATTATGAAAATTTAAGTACGCTTAAATATACCGCCAATTTTTATCCCTATTCATTGCCGCTAGTGATGGTATTACGATTTTTGGGTAAATCTTTTGCTTTACTCAGTCGGCGGGATTTTTATTTATTTGCCCCATTATTTAAGGCTTACCGAGATTTTATGTTCAAGCGTTGAACATTGAAAATGGAGTCCAACGCTTTAGCTTTGGGCGTATTGGAGTACAACGCTTTGGGTGTATTGGAGTACAACGCTTTAGCTTTGGGCGTATTGGAGTACAACGCTTTAGCTTTGTAAATCCGCCCAAAGCTAAAGCGTTTTCGAGGTTTAAGTTTTTCTTCAAAAAACTTAAACCTCGAACTCCATTTTTAACTCTTAATTCGCATAGTTAATATTTAGAAATAGAAAATGTCTAAAACAAAACTAACAGCTATCAGTGGTTTTCCTGAATTTTTACCAGAAGAGCAAATTCTTTTTATGAAAATGCTCGATATTATCCGTGATACTTATGAACGTTACGGTTTTTCGCCTATTGAAACACCAGCCGTAGAGCGAAAAGAGGTGCTGATTTCAAAAGGGGGGAATGAGAAAGAAATTTATGCCCTTTCTCGTCTGGCAGTCAAGAAGGGCGAAGAGCCAAACACGGAATTAGCCCTTCATTTTGATTTAACTGTGCCACTAGCCCGTTATGTCGCTATGCACAAAAACCATATCACCTTCCCTTTTCGTCGTTACCAGATTCAAAAAGTCTGGCGTGGTGAACGCCCACAAGCTGGGCGTTCTCGTGAATTTTATCAATGTGATATTGATGTCATCGGCAGGGGTTCTCTCAGTCTTTTAAATGATGCCGAAATGCCGAATATTATTTACCATATCTTTCGTGAAATGAAAATCGGCCCTTTTGTGATTAGAATCAATAACCGTAAAATTCTTCAGGGCTATTTTCAATCTTTAGGACTCCCGACTGTTCAAATGAATGATGTCATGCGGATCATTGATAAACGGGATAAGATAGGCACAGAAGCTGTCATCAGCGAACTGACTGATCATACCGATTTTGATCAAACAACCGCTGAAAAAATGATAGACTTTTTAGGAGAAGAAGTCAAGACTGATGAATTGCTAACCCGATTAAATAACATGGCAAACAACGAACTCTTTTCTCAAGGCGTTAAAGAATTAGGGATAGTTATTGAAGGTATTCGGGGATTTGGCGTTCCTGAAGCGTCTTTTAAAATCGATCTAAGCATAGCCCGTGGGCTTGATTATTATACAGGTACGGTTTATGAAACGGTGCTAGTGGATCATCCCCAAATTGGTAGTATTTGTTCTGGTGGGAGATTCGATGATTTAGCCAACTTTTTTACCGATGAAAAATTGCCGGGTGTTGGTATATCTATTGGTTTGACTCGTTTAATGTCTCGTTTAATTAAAGAAGGAATAGTGAAAACAGGAGCAGCAACGGTTGCCTTTGTGTTAGTTACTGCTATGGACGAAAAGCGAACCAGCGATTACTTGCGTATAGGAAGTACACTTCGCAATGCGGGTATTCCTACAGAAGTTTATCTTGAAAAAGCACGTCTCGGTAACCAGTTAAAGTATGCCAATAAAAAAGGATTTAAAATAGCGATTATTGCGGGTGAAGATGAATTTTTACAAGATTCGGTACAAATAAAAAATTTAGTCACCGGTGAACAGATGATCTGTCCAAACAGAGAACTGGTTCAGAAAATTGGTACAATGCTTTAAGGGAGAAGCGTGAAAATAATATACCCATATAAAAACCAAGTTTTTTTGAAAAACTGATATGACGCAAGGTGCTTCCAAGTTCCACCGATTTCATCGGTGGCTATTCATGTTTAACCCCTTCAGGGTTGAAACTAACCCCAACGGGGTGAAATGTGAATAGCCACCGATGAAATCGGTGGAATTTAGGTGGGTTTCAAATTGGAAGAACCCCGCGTCACATCAGTTCCACCGATTTCATCGGTGGCTATTCATGTTTAACCCCTTCAGGGTTGAAAC
>JAOZSV010000102.1 GCA_029939505.1 Thiotrichaceae bacterium
TCAACCCCGAAGGGGTTAAACATGAATAGCCACCGATGAAATCGGTGGAATTTAGGTGGAATTGAGATTTGAGAAGTGCCCTGCGTAACATCAATTACTCAGTCTTTTATAGCAATGGTTAATGGTTAATGGTTTCGAGGCTTACAGTTTTTTCTTGAAAAAAACTGTAAGCCTCGAAATGAACTTTAATAGAAATATCAATTCGAGGTTTGAGTTTTTTGAAGAAAAACTCAAACCTCGAACTTCAAAAAACGTCCAAAGCTGAAGCGTTGTACTCCAAAAAACGTCCAAAGCTGAAGCGTTGGATTCCAAATTCAACTTTTAATTCGCATTTCAAGGCGGAGTCGTTTACGAATATTCATGAAAACTAATTATAAAGTAATTCGCTTTTTTTTGTAACGATCAAATGTCAATTTTCAAACGTTTCCAATTCAAATTTTTCCAATTCAAAAGGGGCATTTATAACTTTTTTTTTTAGAATATCAAAAATACCCCCCTTTTTTTAGGGGCATCCTTCAAATTCCGACAAGCTCGTAGGCTGGTGGAGCGGGTAGCGAAACCCAGTTAGGTAGGTGGTTCAAGATCACCAGCGACCAACGAACTCAATATGATACCAAACTCAATTGAGCGTCATATTTCATTGTTAGAATCAGAATTTGAGAATTACTCAAACCGAATTGATAGCCGCTCAGATTTGTCACTTTCAGTGAACATAATTGAATACTGAAAACTTGATGATCAAGTTTTTGATGTGATTTGGCTTTAGGGCAATCAATTTTTGAGTCGTAACATAAGCAACTTATTGATTTTTAAGGAAGTTTATTTTTAGCCCCTAAAATAATATTTCTTTTTTAATCAATTATTTACAAAAAACTTGATCATCAAGGAAAAACCATTTTTTTTAAAAGTCATAACACTCGATCATCAAGTTTTTAGTCTTCCAACAATTGTAATAAACCTTTTCAAAAAAAACGGGGTTTCCTTTACAAGTTTTATACGACACTGGCTTATGTACATAACAAACTGCACAACGACAAGCGGGTTTCAAATCACCAATCGCCACCCCCTGAAATCACCAGATTTCCACGTTTTCATAAGCGGATGCCTGTCTTAAAAGAAAAAAAAGTGAACAAAAAAATGGGTTTTAAGACATTAAAATGCGAATAATTGTTTGAAATTTTTGACCAAGTTTTAGCGAATATATATACTCAAGATCAATTTTTTCTTGAGGAAACAAGTATGAATGACAGCATTTTTGGCTTTTTGAACCCAACAGAAAACACATTGAAAAGTTTTCAAGCCTTACAGAATGTCTTAGCAAAAGAGAACGCTCAGCTCGAATTAGGAATATGTACTCTCCAGAACGGGTTTATTGAATATCACCACTCATTGGATGCGTCTTCGTTATTAAGCAACTGGCAGCCCATCGGCGGTTTGGGTATTGCTTTTTTTCGCCCAATCTCAATTGGTTCTCACCTAAACGGTGCGATACCCATCTATTCAATAGGGCATATTGCCGTGGCGTGCCTCGGCGAAGTCTTCAACCTCTTTGAAATACGGGAGAATTTGATTAATTTAGGATATCGGTTTAATTCCAAAAACAATACAGCGGAAACGCTTTCGCTGCTGTTTTACAATTATTTGAAATTCTGTCCTTTTTCACCTGTTGAAGCGATGCAGGTGATGATGAAAAAATTGAAGGGGCGTTTTGCCCTCATGATATTATTTGCTGAAGGGGAACAGTTGATGGTGGGATGTCATGATTATCCATTAGCGGTCGGCAGGAATAACGAGACAATCTATTTCTGTACTGAACCCGATACTTTGGTTCAATTTTCTCCGTCAATCAGTTCATTCGGAGGGGAACAAAAACCAAATATCTTCTGTGCGACATTATCTCAATCAGAGATTCTCACGCCTGTTCCTCTTTAGCGCGTTGGTTGGAGTTCGTCCTGAACTCCAACTTATTGGTTCCTATACCTGACAGGTTTTTGAAACCTGTTAGGTCTGTCGTTTCTCAGAATTTGATTAGACCTGACAGGTTTTTGAAACCTGTCTGGTCTGTCGTTTCTCAGAATTTGATTAGATCATACCGGTTTTTGAAACCTGTCAGTCGTTTCTCAGACTCGAATCTTGTCTTCAACCTGTTGGAAAACTAAAAAACTTGATGATCGAGTTACATGAAAACTCACTTGATTTTTAATTCTGAAAATTCAAAAATTCGGCCAATTCTGATTCTGACAATAAAAAATGTCCTGTACAAAGTTTCTACAGGATAAAAAATTTAGCGAATTTGTATTGATTTTGCAAATAAAGATATTTATCTGAGAGTGATAAAAAATTGTCCTGTACAGAGGAAAAACTTGAACCTCGAATGGATTAAAAACGAGCATCACCTCGATCCAATCCTTTCGCTGATATAATCCTTGTCGTTATTGGTTTTTTTTGTAATCCTTTATAGAATCCTTGTCGTTATTGTTTGGTTTCGAGGTTTTTGTTTTTCTTCAAAAAACAAAAACCTCGAAAACGAGAAAACTTGATGCTCAAGTAACAATTAACAATAATGACTCAAACAGAATTTATAACCTCTCAAGGTTTGTGACTTTCAGTCAATATCGTGTCGAAAAACCATTTTCTTTAACCAGACAAAGTCATCATTTGCGCTTTTGTTATTTCAACGATCAGAGCCACCAGGTTTTTAAAACCTGGCTAAAACTAAAAAAGCTCACTTGATGACGGTGCTTAGTATTATATAAGTTAAGGGCAAGACTGGGGTGGTGAAAATGTTTCGAGGTTTCCGTTTTTCTTCAAAAAACTGAAGTCGAGGCTAACGTTTTCAAAAAAATGTAACTACTCAGGGCAACCACAAGGGATTGCCCCTACATCAGAATATTTTCGTCCGTATTAATAAGAATATTTCAGCCTATTCGAGGCTAAAGTGATTCAAAAAAACTTTAGCCTCGATTCGAGGCTAAAGTTTTTTTTAAAGAAAAAACTTTAGCCTCGAATGCTTTTCTTCAAAAAACTTTAGGCTGAAATGTTGTAGGGGCAATCCTTTATGGTTGCCCTGAGTAGTTACCAAAAAACTCAAACCTCGAATGGTGAATGAAAAAAAATCAATGTAAGTTATTGTTTTTTATGGTGAAATACAAAAAAGGCAACCATAAAGGATTGCCCCTACAAGATGAGGTATTTAACTCAAAAGGGAAATGCTATAACTTAATGGCATTGAGGGCAAGACTGCCCTACCAATCTCCAATGGCTGTTGGGGCGAAGAGTTTTTTGAAGAAAAACTTTCGCCGGTCACGTCTTGTAGGGGCAGACCTGTGTGTCTACCCTTGTGATGTGTGTCTGCCCTTGTGAAATGATTTATCTGACAATCTATATCATCTTCTAATGAGGAAGAATCAGATAACCTTTACCTATTTGTCGAAGTCGTAATACCACCCGGATCAACAATACGCCCATCAACGCCAGTGTTGTCACCTAATTCGCCATCTTTGAGATGATATTGAGCGGTGACTACCGTTTTGCCGCCTATCGTCGCCGTTCCAAAAGTGACATTGGGCATGGTGTACCAGCCGATTGTACTTATATCGCCCGGCGTAGTAGGACCAAATTTTTGGAACGAGGGATTATAGATAGTCTCCAAGCCATGATAATAAATCGTAATATCGGTTTCAGAGCCTTCTATCTCAAAATAAACGACACCTTGTGGGAAGTCGATTGAGTCATCAAAAAGGGCTTGGTTTTCCGCTAAATCAGTATAAATCTCAGTGAGATTAACGCCTTCATCAACCGTTATGGTGATGTATTCACCGGAAACGGAATCTGGCATAGAGACAACATGAGGTTGGTCAACATCTTGGAAACCATCATCGTTGCCATCACCCTCATTGGGAATGTTTGGGTCTGGAATAAAGTTGGCGATACAGGTTTTTTCACTGCTCATCTCTACATGACCTTGATCATCACAATCGCCAGACCAGCCTTCTAATACCCATTCTATTTCTGGTTCGGCAATTAGAGTGGTGGTTGCGTCGAGTGCCATGACTTCTTGACAATTTTCCTGACATTCTTGGGTTGCCGTTGTGACTTTGCCTTTGCCAGTGACGACATCAATATTCAAAGGATAACCTTCGATAAAGGTGGCTGTACAGGATTTATCACTGTCCATCGTCACTGTACCGTTTTTATCACAATCTCCGCCCCAGTTAGCTAATAGCCAATCTCCTTCTGAAGTGGTTGTCAAGTTGATTGTTTCGCCGTTTAGATGATTTTGGGTACAGCCTGTACCACAGTCATCGACATTGCCTTGACCTTCAACGGTAATGGTTAAAGAATGCTGTTGTCGAAAGGTGGCTGTACAGGATTTATCACTATCTATCGTCACCGTACCGTTGCTGTTACAATCACCAGTCCAACCCTCGAATATCCAGTTGGCCTCTGGCGTTGCGGTTAAGGTCATTTCTGATTGAGATAAAAATTCATGTTCGCAATCATTCCCGCAGTTGATGCCGTAGGAGGCGGTTATTGTTCCATTGCCGATTTTGTTTACCGTCAGTTTGTGGTATATACTTGGACACGTTTGTGTTTTCACACTGGCCGTTGCGGCTGTGGAATCACCATTGGCATTTGTGGCTTTGACAGAATAATTGTAGATCGTGCCACAGGATAAACCGCTGTCACTATAGCCAATCGCATCGGCAGCCGTCGTTGTGATTAGAACCCCGTTTCGTTCTATCTTAAAGCCCGTTTCATCATTGCTATTATCAGTCCAAGAGAGAGTGATTTGGGTTTGAGAAGCCGTACTGCCACTTAAATTCGTGGGAGCTTTCAATTCATATTCATACGCGCCAATATCGCAAGTCGTGTGTTTAGGGCGAATTTCGCCACGTTGGTCATTAGCTTCACAAGTGGCGTTATCACCTGCATTAATAGCTGGACTTCCTGGTAATAAAGCCATAGTTTGAGTTATACCCCCATTATCTTGCAAAGAACCAAGGTTGGGATCGCCGATCAGGGCTGGACTGCAACTACCGTCTTCAATCAGGTTATTAGTGTTAGTGGTGATGTTGCCTTCATTAAAACAATCTCCACCCTTGGGACTATTTGCTAAAATACTATTCCGCAAATGCAATGTTGCTCCACTGTGATTTTTGATTGCTCCACCATTTCGATTTGCTTTATTAGCATAGAAAGTGCTATTATCAACAGTCAACGTAGCCGCATTAGCATTACGAATTGCCCCTCCATCAAAACCGTTCGCAGAATTATTGTAAAAAGTACTATTGCTTATAACAGAAGAACCATTATTCTTAATAGCACCAGAACTCACCGCACGATTACCAGAAAAAGTGCACTTATTAATAATGAGTGTTCCAATATTTAGAATCGCCCCGCCTTCTCCAATCCCACCACCCCAAGTAAATCCATTTAAGAAAGTGCTATTATTAATAGTAACTGTTGTACCCGTTTGAATAAGCATATTACCACCGTGCTTGCCTGGACTACCACTTGTATTTCCATTACTCATCGTTAAACTATTAAAATTTACCGTCCCCGCAGTGACTTCAAACACCCGTACACTATTATTCCCACTAACCGTGATATTTTGCCCGCTGCCATCAATCGTTAAATCTTTATCAATCGTCAGTTGATTGGTCAGCGTAATAGTTTGCCCTGCGATACTGGGATCGAAGGTAATCGTATCACCACTACTGGCATTCGCAATGGCTTCGCGTAAGGTATTTTGCCCTGGACTATAATCACCATCATCGGTATCACCAGTATTATCGACTACAAGGCTCGTCACAGTAACCGTGACGGTGACGATATTAGAATCTGTTGTGCCATCGTTGACTTTATAGGTGAAAGTACGGGTTCCTGAAGTGGTAGGTGTGTAGGTAAATGCGCCGGTGCTGGCATTGTCAAGCACAGCAGCCCCACCGTCATCATCAACCAGGATGTAAGTCAGCAAATCGCTATCGGCATCAACCGCAGGAAGAGTATTACTAAATACAAAAGGGGTGCTTTCATTTGTTGTAAATGAAAGTACATCAGAGTTTCCCCAAGTCGGACCATTGGTTAACGTACCGTTATTGTTATTAGCGGTTTTATCACTAGCTGTTGTACCAGCATTTTCATCAAATGGCCAATAACCCACTAAGCCTGATTCATTGCCTTGCAAAGTGTTGTAGATGTTGTCCTGGATTTGGATTTGGCTGCGGGCAATGTCCCAAACACGCATGTCATCTATGACTCCATGAAAATAAGGTGGGCTTGTACGATTGTCCCCCCCTATTCGATGAAAAGCAGAAAATACGATGTCACTGCCTGCACTACTTTCTTCATGCTCTGATACACCATCAATATATAAGTAAAATTTGCCAACCGTTTTATCACGTACAAACGCAATATGGTGCCACTGGCCATCCCTTAAATCTGTTGTAGCAACGACATCAGGATGACCAGTGTTCCAGCAAGCACGTAATGCCCCATTTGAAGTCAGTTCCCAATTTGCATCGGGAGCATTGTTAAAATTGCCCAAGAGGATACCCACCCGTTCACCATTGCTAAGCCCTCCGTTGCCAACTACGGGTACTTTTACCCACATTTCAACGGTATGGTCACTAGAACCGATAGTGAGTAGGTTTAGCAATTGGATATAATCATCCACCCCATCAAAATCCAACGCCGTGCCAAAGCCCGCAATGGGGGCATTATTGTAAACAAGACTAAAATATTGCCCCTCGTTCAAATCAACAGCACTAAAGTCAACCACATTACCATTAATCGTCGCTCCCGTTGTGGTTGTCGCATCGCTAAAATTACCATCTGCGTCAATCAACAGCCCAAATTGAGTGGCATCGCTTAAATCCGCACCAGCAACATTGCTTAAATCAAAACTGATAGTGACATTACCAACTTCACTAGTTTCAGCAATTTTCCATTCTCGAACGAGGCGTTTACCACTAGGAACTTCGGTGGATGAAAAAGTCAAGGCACCATCATCATTACCCCAAATCAAAAAATGACCATCGGCAATGCCAGAACCAGTGATGGTGATAATGCTATCGCTGTTGACATTACGAGACTTGGGTTGGGTTAAATTACTGCCATTATCAGTGCCAATGCCAGCGATGTCGTTCGTGTAGCCGCTATGTGTACTGGTTGATGGATAAATAGTGGTGCTGCTGGAATTAAGATAATCAATAGAGCTATCTAAGGTGATACCATATTTTATGGCAAGATAGGATTGGACTTTGTTTCTATTGGTATCCGATAAATCCGCATTGTATAGAATGACTTCTGCGATTTTACCGTCAAATAAGCGATCATTACCACAAAGAACCTTAGATTGTCTACCAATTGTGACCGGACCAGGGCCATCCAAACAACCTAAGTGAGTTGGTCCTTCTACGATTTCATTTGATGTTAGTTGTGTTAGGGTAATGGTATCATTATAAATAGATGTTCCGTTGAGATAAATTCGTTGCTCAGTCCCAAAATCTATTTTGCCAGTATATATAATTGAATTGGTACTGTAAGAATGAGTCACAGGGCCACTCATTTTACCTCCATAATCTATGGGGGTATATATTTGAAAAGCATCATTTGCATATACAAAACCATAGCCAGTATTTCCTACCCGACCAAAATCAAATATGTAATTATCTTCATTCTGTTCCGCATCAGGTTTGACAACAGCAAAAAAGGTTAACCCATTATTGCTGGAATAAATATAATCACTCCCCAAATCAACACCATTCGCTGCACCATCAAATTCGACAACGGGATTAAAATTGATGTTATCTGAGATATTGTTGCGGAAAGTGGGCGAAGTTTGACCATCGCCAGCAGTATTGCTTGCGGTATAAGCATTAGTGGATTGGTCAGTCCAATTTTTGAGGGTTTGACCATCGCTTTGGCTAATCCCCGTATTGGCTTTGAGCCACAATTGTAAATTGCCAGAAATCCCGCCGGGTACTGCTGCTTGTACCAACGGTGTGGTAACAATCATCAATAACATCGCTACCAACATAATAAGTCGAAATTGAGTTATAGGTCTATTATAATTCATAATGAATATTCTCCTAAGGAATGATAATTCAAGAAAACCCTTTCGAGGTTTGAGTTTGTTGAAAAAAAACTCAAACCTCGAAAACTAAACCTGCCAGGTTTGGCTTAAAAGTTTCGGAAATTATTAATGTCGGGTTACGTTATCACTAACCCGACCTACCATACTCGACTATCAAGTTTTTTTGTAACTACTCAGGGCAACCATAAAGGATTGCCCCTACAACAATATTCATACACCTCGTTCCGAAAATATTCATATGTAGGCTGCACACCCTTGTGGTTGCCCTGAGTAGTTACGTTTTTTTTAACCCCAATAACTACAAGGATTGTATATAAAAAGGGATTAAAAACGAGCATCACCTCGATCCAACGCTGCGAGTCAGGGAAGCCGATAGGCGGTGACGAGTAGTCTCTGGTAGCCAGAGCACTTTTTTTTTAAAAGTGCAAGCTGGCGTAAAGCCATTGAGGTAGCTGCGTTCTTTTGGGAACGAGGACAGCGGACGCAGGGCGGGCCAGAGCATTACAGCCTGGCGCGGTGGTCAAAGGCAAAAATGGCAGGGAAAGCCATTTTTGCAAGTTCTTTGACCCGCGACAATCCAATATGCTTCGATTTTTAAAGTGATGGTTTGCACAATTAACTGATTTTCAAGTCAAAAAAATGAGGGGGAACAGGGATCGAGGCTAAAGTTTTTCTTCAAAAAACTTTAGCCTCGATCACATTCGGCAACTCTGTCTGTGACATTTTCATTACCCCAGTTGTTAGCTATCATAATAAGATGGGGTGAAAAATAGAGTTTTGGAACGAGAAAGGCAGAGTTTTGGAAAGAGAAAAACAGAGTTTTGGAAAGAGAAACATTCAGAATAAACAAAGATGGGGTGAACGATGGGGTTTGAACCCACGACCGCCGGAATCACAATCCGGAGCTCTACCAACTGAGCTACGCTCACCATAAAATTCAAGAAAAATTCGCGCCCGGCAGGACTCGAACCTGCTACCCTCGGCTTCATACCACTATAGCTTTCGCTACCAAATTAATGTTTGTGGTCTGGACCATATCTTTGCCATCTCAGGCATGGTGCGTATGGCCTCTACGGATCCCTATATTGACAAAATAGTTACCTGCAAAAATTGCCCTTTCACTATCTTATTGGTTTCCTCGGTATTGCCATTTGACAGGTTTCACCGATATAGCACCATCCACCATAACAGTTCCAGTTTCCTGTTATGGGTCCAATTTGCTTAACACAAAAAAAGAAGGCCGATGCTCTATCCAGATGAGCTACGAGCGCATAAATAATTGGTCGGGGTAGAGGGATTTGAACCCCCGACACCCTGCTCCCAAAGCAGGTGCGCTACCAGGCTGCGCTATACCCCGAATATTTGAAGTTGCTTATAATACGCTTATAAAAATTTTATGTCAAGAGTAAAATTGAAAAAAATGGGCATTTATTATTTATCTATTTGATTTATAAAATAATATTTTTTTAAATTTCCACTTAAAAAAAATTAATATTCTATATTATATTATATTTATATTTATTAATTATTAATATCTAATTTTACTGAGCACAAGAATAATTTGGATTTTTCAATTTCAAATCCAAAGCCATGATGGCGTTAAAAAAAATTTTAACCCTTTAGAGGCGCAAAACTGTTTTTAGCCTTAGAAATCCGATTTTTTCCAAAGATTTCTTAAACCTCGTGTATTCAGAGTTTTGCAAGAACCTCCTTAGTTCGCATTATTATTTGTGATATGGTTTAATGTTTTGAAGTCCAAAGCGAAAGCGTTGAACTCCTATGAGGCAGAAAATGAAAAAAATTTTAGTCACCAGTGCATTACCTTATGCTAACGGCTCAATACATATCGGACATTTGGTGGAATATATCCAAACTGATATATGGGTTCGTTACCAAAAAATGCGTGGACATGAATGTTACTATGTCTGCGCCGATGACGCGCATGGTACGCCCATCATGTTACGCGCACAAAAAGAGGGCATCAGCCCTGAAAAGATGATTGCTCGTTTTCAAACGGAACATCAAGCGGATTTTGCGGATTTTGCGATTGGGTTTGATAATTATTATTCCACCCATAGCTCCGAAACTCAGCATTTTTCTAATTTAATTTATAAAGGACTGAAAGAAGGCGGATATATTGAGCGTCGCACTATTAGCCAATTTTATGATCCTGTTGAAAAGATGTTTTTGCCCGATAGGTTTATTCGAGGCGAATGCCCTAAATGTGGCGCAAAAGATCAATATGGTGATAGTTGTGAGGAATGCAGTAAAACTTACAATCCAACTGATCTCAAAAATCCTATATCCGCTGTTTCTGGGGCAAAGCCGATAGAAAAAGAGTCAGAACATCTATTTGTTAATCTGTCGAATTTTGAAGTGATGTTGCGGGAATGGACGGGCAGCGGGACTTTACAGCCAGGGGTATTGCATAAACTCAATGAATGGTTTGAAACGGGATTGCAATCCTGGGATATTTCGCGTGATGCGCCCTATTTTGGTTTTGAAATTCCCGATGAGCCAGGTAAATATTTTTATGTCTGGCTAGACGCGCCCATTGGATACATGGCGAGTTTCAAAAATCTCTGTGATAAAAAAGGGATTGATTTTGATGAATTTTGGGGCGCAGAGAGTCAGGCAGAGTTGTATCATTTTATTGGCAAGGATATTGTCTATTTCCACACATTATTTTGGCCAGCCATGTTGACAGGGGGTGGCTTTAGAAAACCTACCGCCGTATTTGTCCACGGGTTTTTAACAGTGGATGGAAAAAAGATGTCTAAATCTCGCGGCACCTTTATTAACGCCCGTACTTATTTAAACCATCTCAACCCAGAATATTTACGTTATTATTTTGCGGCTAAATTGGGGCATGGCATAGAAGATGCTGATTTGAATTTGGATGATTTTCTTCATCGTGTTAATGCTGATTTAGTGGGTAAAATGGTTAATATCGCCAGTCGTTGTGCGGGTTTTATCACTAAACACTTTGATGGGCAATTAGCATCTGCATTACCTGATATTGCCCTTTATCAAGAGTTTATCGCATCAGGCAAACTGATTGGCGATGCTTACGAGAGCCGTGATTATAATAAAGCGGTGCGTGAAATAATGGCATTGGCTGATCAGGCTAATCAGTATATTAATGAACATAAGCCTTGGGTGATAGCAAAACAAGAAGAGAAAGCCGTAGAATTACAAGCGGTTTGTACTCAGGGCTTAAATCTGTTTCGAGTGTTAATGGGTTATTTGGCACCGATTCTGCCATTGATGAAAAACGAGGTTGAAGCATTTTTAGCCGCCCCCATCACTTGGCAACCAGAACCGCTGTTGGCGCAGACGATTAATCCCTTTAAACCATTGATGAAGCGCGTAGAGAAAAAACAGATTGATGCGATGATAGAGGCTTCTAAGGAAAGTATCCCGTCTAAGTCTATGCCATCACCTGTTGCAGAAACGATCAATTATGATGACTTTGCCAAAGTTGATTTACGCATTGCCCGTATTGTCAAAGCCGAACAGGTTGAAGGGGCGCAAAAATTATTGCGTTTAACCTTAGATGTGGGAGAAGAAAAAACGCGCAACGTGTTTGCTGGGATTAAAGACGCTTATACGCCAGAACAATTGCTTAATCGCTTGACAGTGATGGTGGCCAATTTGGCACCGCGTAAAATGCGCTTTGGTGTTTCAGAGGGCATGGTATTAGCGGCAGGGCCAGGTAAAAAAGACCTATTTTTGCTGAGTCCCGATGACGGGGCGCAACCAGGTATGCGTCTTAAATAAGTACTGAAGCATAAGTTTAAATACTTTTTGGAGTCCAACGCTTTAGCTTTGGCGGTGACCAAATGACTCGCTACCAAAGTTAATGTTGGACTCCATCATATCCGATCATTTCTGCTCTGCTTCAGTACTTAACTTAGAAGACATTCAAACCATTTTAGGATTCACATCATGATTAAAGATAATCAAGTAGTCAAAGTTGAATTAATACAAAATGAGCAAAAAGTAGTCGAAGTTGAATTAATGCGAGTAAAAGTCGAGTTAATGCGAATGGCGACCGATTTGGCTCTGAATATCTTAAGCAAAACGCCGACATACAGAGGTAAAGACGATAACGAGCTAATGTTAAAGTTTACCGTGAAAACTTTTGATGAGTGCATTAAAACGGTTGCTAATAATTACAAAACACATTTTCCGTCGTTGCCTCAATAAGTCTTTTCATATAAAACATGATATGTTTCAATAACTTGTCATTTTTATATTGCCTACATTTCTCATTTCAAAAAGTTTTTCAGGCATTCACTCTGCGAAATTTTTATTAGGCGAGATTGATTTTTTTAATTTAATCAATTAAAATTAATGTGATGATGAATTTTTAATCATTGTGCAATATCTTCGCTATAAGATTTTTGATCAAGATTTCCCCCTCGTTCCCAAGCTCCAGCTTGGGAACGAGGGGGTGGGGTGAATTCTGATTCTAACAATTGAAAGTTAATTAAATCAATGATTTATAGAAAATTGCCTTGTACAGAGATTCTTGAAACAAACTTTTTGATCCTGTAAATCCGTTTTCGAGGCTAACTGTTTTCAAAAATTAGCCTCTAATCCTGTTCAAAAATTGTTGGCGAAGATATTAATTGAAGACTTATCTAGCATGAGGAACATTAATAATGAAACAGAAATTTGCTTTATCCCGCATGGGAACGATACTCGGCTGCACCTTGTTAGCAGCAAGTTGGAATATCGCTTGGGCAGAGCCAGAACCAGTATTAATATCCGCAGCCCCGCCATCCTGCGACAATATCCGTGACTATCTGGATTGTACCTCAACAGGGCGGCAAGAAGACATTGTTTTTGTTTTCGACACGACAGGCTCTATGGGTGACGAAATTGCAGAAATGCGACTTGCGGTTATTGAATTTGCCAAAGCAATAGCTGAAGCAGGTATTGACTATCGTTTAGGACTCACCGAGTATAAAGATTTTCCCATTTCTGATCAAGATATCGGATTGGAATGTGGTGAGTATGACGATATGGCTTACAAGGTTCACAATGATGGCGTTATGACGGATAATAAAGACGAGATGCGTGGCTGGATTGAGTCTTTAAAAGCCAGCGGCGGCAATGATGTGCCTGAATCTTTACTGGCTGCCCTGACTCACACCATAACCGATCAAAAATGGCGACCGGATGCAGACCGCATTGCTATCATCATTACTGACGCGCCTCCTCATCCTGATAATGATGCTTGTAACCAAGAAGACAATACCCTTGATGGAGTCATTGAAAAACTGCGTTTGGCGGGTGTAGTCACCCATGTTATTGGACCAGATACAGATTTCCTTGAACACGCTGCCGAACAATTGGATATTCCACTTGAGACAGAAGCCATGCTTCTTATTGCGGGCGAAACGGGTGGTTCATTCTTTGATATTAATGAGATTCGTGACGGGAAGAAGAGCATAACCGACATTTTGGGTACGATTGCTGAATTGATTAGTTGTACTTACCATATACATGCTGTCTTTGGTTATAAGGATGGCGAACTTAATATAACCACTCGGCTCAATGGTCTTGGTGGTAACGCTTTACCCCATATAGATGGCGATACTAAACTGACCGTCACAGCATGTCGCCAAGATGGTTCTATTTGCGATGATTATCAATTAACTCCAGAAATGGTTGCCGGTGAAACGAATTATAAACACACAGTGGATGCCTCTGCATTCAGTGATCCTGCTGAGTTGACTGATTTCAGTACGTTAGTCAAAGTCTGCGATTTTTCGACAACGACTCAGGCAACTCTTCATATTGGTGACTGTGTGAAAGGTGTCACACCCGCACCCCGTGAACCGGTATTAGAAATGCTGGTTGATGGTAAAAACGCAGAAGTTTCTTGGGGAACTGATCCTTATGCAAGGAACTATGCTTTACTTTACGCGCCCTATTCTTGTCCGATGGGCGAAGTGACTTTAAATCATATTGGGGTTATACCGATGGGACTTAAAACGAATATCGCTTCTCCTTTAGCCAGTGGTACAGAATTGTATGTCGGTGTACAAGCGACTAATTGTTCTGGTCCAAGCCCTATTAACGTTGATATGGAAGGCTGCGGTGGGAGTAGTAGTTTAGGAGAATTGCATATTCCTTAGAAATTGTTACTAAAGGAGTCCAACGCTTCAGCTTTGGCTACTAAATAGTTACCTAATCTATGGTATTCCATAGTATGGAACTAACAGAGGGCTGAGAATAATCAGCAGCAGTTAGATAGGTGAATCACACCCTGGGATGTTTGATCCAGTCCCGCAGCGAAGTGGTTAAGTATTAAGGGTAGCGTTCACTAAAAGGTGTACTTAACGTAAAAACCCTATTTAACAGTCTCAAGGATCACTTTACGAACCATAAAGGACGAGCTTAAAGCTATTTGGTCAGTACGATTTCTGTACTGATCACCTTTTCATCACAACCATTAAGACTAACATAATAGTATTTAGTGCTATTGAATTCAATAAAATACGATTAAATCAGTGAATAAACACAATACCATCAAAGCTAAAGCGTTGTACTCCAAGCTAAAGCGTTGTACTCCAATCCAAAGCTAAAGCGTTGAACTCCAATCCAAAGCTGTTGTACTCCAATCCAAAGCGTTTAATTCCAATCTAAAAACTTGAAATCTCAGAAATATGAAACCCGTTTTCGATCCGAGTTTTTGTCATAATGAAAGGGAAGTTGAAAGTAAGTTAATTGTCAGTTATTTATTACCACAGTTAGGTTATAGTATAAAATTATGGCGGCAAGAACATAAACTAAATCGGTTTCGTTTGGATTTTTCTGCTTATACCGATTCTGATGTGAAAACTGATGTTGTATTTGAAGCCAAACATCCAAATGAAAATCTGAATAACCATTTTCAGCAGTTAAAAAATTATATGCTGATGTTACAAATTCCGTATGGAATGTTGACAAATGGTAAAGAGATTGTCATTTATCGAAATACTGGGAATAATATCCAACGGATTTTTCATTGTTGGGGGCGTAAAGTTGATGAAAATATTGATAGAATTAAGGCTTTAATTGGTAAAGAAATACTCGCAGGGAAACTGAAATCAATAGATAATAATATGAAAATCATTGCGGTTTATCACAATAAAGGTGGTGTCGGTAAAACCACAACGGTTGTTAATCTTGCGGCTACTTTTAGCAAGATGGGTCAAAGGGTGTTGGTGATTGATTTAGATAGTCAGGCTAATACGACTTTTGCGACGGGTTTGGTGAATTTCGAGGATGAAGAGAAGGATGACTTGAAAGATAGTTATGTTTATCATGTACTAAAATCACAGAAATTCTTTCCAATTTCAGAAATTGCTAGAACTTCTCGTTTTAGTAGCCATGAGATTGATGTAATACCTTCTCATATCTTATTGATGGAAAAGGAAAAAGAACTTTTTGAGGCAAAGTCAGTCATACGTCGCTTGATCAAAAAATTGGAGGTTGTTAAAGACAAATACGATATTATCCTTATTGATACTCCTCCTTCTTTGAACTTATATGCTGAAATAGCATTAATAACAACAGATTATTTATTGATTCCTTCCGATATGAAACCTTTTGCTAATGCAGGTTTAACAAATGTTCGTAAATTTATTGATAAAAATGACGAAACGAGAGATATGCTTAGTCGTGAGCCTATTAAAATTTTAGGGGTTTTACCTACTAAAGTGTCAACCAATGCTAGATTTAGAAAATACACTCTACCAAAGCGTTTAGCGGTTCCAAAACGTTATGGATTTGAGGTAATGAACAGCATTATTTTTGAGAGAGATGATTTAGCAAAATGTACTGAACAAACAGTGCAAGTAGAAGAGATGGAAATACCTGAACCCAGATCTATCTTGGATTTTAATTCTCAGTCTGAGTCTGTAAATGAATTTCAAAAATTGGCTACTGAAGTTCTGGAAAAGATATCTTAAATGAAAAAAATATCATCCTATACTGTGATGCTTGAGGAGATTAAATCTCCTGACACTCGTGCAAAATTTTCGGAAGCTGATTTGAACGAAGCTGCTGAACTCATTTTACAAACGGAAGGAGTAATTACACCGCTTATTTTGTTGGAAGTAGGAATAGATTCTTATTCCATTATTGAGGGTGATTTTGAATATTATGCTGCACTTAAAGCTGAAAAAATCGATGCTCTAAAATGTGAGGGAATTAATGCCTATATCGTTGAATCTGAAGAAGAACTTCCTTTTTACCAGAAGCAAATTGAAGTATTTAGAAAAAAACCTGTTGCAATTCCAGTAGAAAAGCCTGTTGAAAAAACGGTTGAATCAGAAAAAGAACCCGCTATTCCAACTCAAACAAATACTGTTGATATTCAACCAATAATGAATATGATGAAAAACTTGAGTGAACAAGTTGCGGGCATTGTTTATCCACAAAACAAATGGAATGCAAACTTGAATGAACAAGTTGCGAACTTGAGTGAACAATTTGCTGGCTTTATTTCTCAACAAAGCAAACGGAATGCAGAAGTTGATAAGAAGTTTAATATCTTGCAGGAAGCAATTGCCAATATTTCAGTTGCTCCGCCTGAAACAAAGATTATTAGTCAGCCTGAAAAAACAACTGTTGACGCTCCAGTGTTAGTTACTTCGCCTTTTATTCCTAAATCACCTGATTTTGTTGCTGATTTTAATAATAAAGGAATTTCTGATTCTGAATTTGAAAGGAAATTAAGAAGTATTGGAATAAAACCTCAATATGTAAGGCTGATTCTTGAAGAAAGAAACAAACGGACTTTAAACTCATTTGCAGATTTTAAAATTAAAGGGGTGGGTAGAAAGTCTATTGATGCAATTATTGACAAATGGTCTTAAACCATGCTCAAAGAAATTCACTTTAAAAATTGGAAGAGCTTAAAAAATGCCACTCTCTACATTGATCAACTCACGGTATTGATTGGCACCAATGCCAGTGGTAAAACTAATATCGTCGAAGGACTGGAATTTTTAAGAAGGCTCATTAATGGCAAAGAAGTTCAAACGGCATTAGTTGGTGATTCGAGTCTATCTTCTATACGCGGTGGTTTGGAATGGGCTGCTTTAAAGCCAGAAAACCAATTTACTATTTCTCTATTAGTAGAAGGAAACGAAAATACTGATTACTTTTCATGAACCTATCCGGCCCTATTCAAAAAATGTTGAACAATGAATAATTTTGGTTTTTGACAATCGGTTTAAGAAATCCTTTCAAAAAATCGGATTTATAAGCTCAAAAAAGAATAGTGGGATAGGTTCATAGTAGGCTTTAGCCTACTTAAGCTTTAAGCCTCAGAATAAATTCTGAGGCTTAACTTAGGAATGAGAATTGAATAATATACGAAACTAAACCTGACAGGTTTGGCTTGAAAGTTTCGGATATAATTAAATCTTCATTCCTTAATGGCATTGAGTTTAACATCCAAATTGAAAAACCTCTGAGGTTTCCAAAACCTCAGAGGTTTCGCTTCCAAATCCAAATCGAAAAACCTCTGAGGTTTCCAAAACCTCTGAGGTTTCGCTTCCAAATCCAAATCG
>JAOZSV010000300.1 GCA_029939505.1 Thiotrichaceae bacterium
TCCATTTGACAAAGCTAAAGCGTTGTACTCCATTTGACAAAGCTAAAGCGTTGTATTCCATATTCGCATTTTAACTTAATGGATAGAAGTCATGTCAAAACAATTTATCTACTTTCTCTTAACAGTGACTGTCATGCTGGCAGCCGATCTCTCTACTATTGCGCTTCATAATGACAAATATGCTATGATTCAAAATAGCTATGCGTCTGAAGGGGTTTCTAATAAAAGACAGACAAATAGTCCTGTCAGTAAAGAAGCGCCGAAGTCACGTCGTTGTTGGAGCCAAATCTCACCACCATCTCGCTCTGGGCAGTCAAAAACGTTTATTTTTGCAACTGGAGCGAATACGGGTGCCCTAAAATATGCTAATCAAGATGCCAGACAATTAAAAAAGGCGATGCAAAATCGCTTTAATGTACCCAATAAACAAGTGTGTTTGATTGAAAATGTTTATCGTGCCGAATTTGAACAGGCATTAATCGATTTAAAACCCTTGGTTAAACCACGGGATTTGGTGATTATCATTTTTTCAGGACATGGTTCGTATGTTAAAGACGATAATGGAGATGAGTTAGATAAGTATGATGATGTTCTCGTGACCGTAGATGTAGAAGATATAGAAATGCCGGATAGAGAAGAAGTGATCACAGATGATCGTTTAGTTAAATTAGTCAATGCCTTACCGACACAGCGTATTTTGACATTGGTTGATGCTTGTTTTTCGGGCGGTATACTATGGAGACTGGATCCAAGTTACACTCAACCATTTCATAGAGAGGCTAAATTTTTTGATATGTATCGCCTTTTTAGGAGAATTGATGATTCTACTTTACCTGAACCTGATGATTCCGCTTCACCCCAGTCTTTTCCCCATCTCAATGGGGTAATTTTTGCCGCCGCGCAAGAAAGTGAACAGGCCTGGGAAGATGAAGAGGGTGGTGCTTTTACAAGCACTTTTCTCAAACAATTAAAGCGTCATCCCCGTCTTAGCCTTAAGCGTATCTTTGACTACACCGCAATTGAGATGGGAAAATATAAAAATCAACATCCAAAAATCATGGGGGATATTAGTTTAGCGGAGAAACTTTAAGGTAAGTACTGAAGCACAAATTATCGGGTATTTAGAATTCGATTCGAGGTTTTCGTTTTCAAAAAAACGAAAACCTCGAATTCTGAGCGACGAATAAAATGCCTGAAAACTTATGCTTCAGTACTTACATTTTCAATTTCCATTCATAGAGGAAGTCCATATGGATGATCAAGCAGCTTTAGAAGATATACGCAATCAAGGGCAAAAAGGTTTCCTTGTTCTGTATAAACGGTATGTGAAAAGTTTGCGCTATCATGTCATTTGCAAATATCATATACCAAAGGATTCTGTAGATGATGTTTTACAAGAGATATTCTTAAAATTTTTTAAGAATATTGAAAGTTTTAGATCTGATTGTGGTATTTTAACTTGGCTGAATAAAATTGCCATTAGTGTTGTTAGTGACTATTGGCGAAAAAACGCTAAAGAGGATCATTCTGTTAATTACGATGAAGACTATGATGAAGAGACAGAAAAAGACAGTCAATTGTTTGACTTCTTTAAATTCAAATCAGAAACGGAGGAACATCACCGCTATCTTGAGATATGCTTAGAGCAAACGAAGGCTCGTTTAAAACGTGAGGGCAACACCGAACTTCTCAATTGTTTAGAAGCCCAGTTATGGCAACAACAGGGTTTCTCTATACAGGAAATCTCCGAAAAACTCGGAAGAAATTATAATGCGACAAAATCCTATTTGTCTCAATGTACCAAAAGGTTGGCACAATCTCCGTATCTTCAAGAGTGTAAAGGCATATTCCTTAAAATATGCTTAGAGCATGTTAAAGCTAATTTAGAACAGGACGCTTCTAACAATGCCGAGATTATCGCTTGTTTAGAAGCCCATATCTCAAGTTTACAGGGAATATCTCTCGGGGATATAGCCACGAGAAGAGGAAAAAAAATCAGAGAAACAAAGTCTTATCTTTCTGACTGTCGAGAAAAACTTATGCAACATTCGAGCATTCCTAGAGAATGTCGAAAATGGTTGGATTATCTTAAATGAATTGGTTACTACTCAGGGCAACCACAAGGGATTGCCCCTACGTATAAATATTTTCGTCAGTCGGAATAAGAATATTTCAGCCTAAAGTTTTTCTTCAAAAAACTTTAGGCTGAAATGTGGTAGGGGCAATCCTTTATGGTTGCCCTGAGTAGTTACATGAATTGTTATGCCAGATAACTTCATTCAAAACGCCCTTACATTTAGCTGAAAAAACCGTCTATATATTATAAAGAGTGTTAATCTAAGATTTCTCTTGGATTAACACCATCCATTTTTAACCGGAATCAATATCATGTCTAATCAAACCAATCAAAGAGAATTGAATGATTTTGAGCTTCAGATAAACTTAGAAGATGCTTTTGCACAACTAGAATGTGACGATAATAATTCCTCACTTTTCAAATCTTTAGAAACAATTATTTATCTCGCACAAAATCAGTCTATAGAAAATTTAGCGACTCAAATCGGTAAAACTTATAATGAAGCCATAAATTATATTTTTTACTGTAAACAAAGGCTTATGCAATATCCGCCCATCCGACCGTGTTGGGAAAGGGTATCAAAGAAATCCATTTTTCCTCCAGAGGAGCAAGATTGGATAGATTTACTTGCGGGTAAATCAGTGCCAGATGCGGCTCCTGAAATCGTGCGAGAAACTCAAATTTTTCGGGCAGCATTACTCTCGTATTCAGATAAACCTAAAGAGGCAGATGAAATTCCTTATCCACATATATTGGAAAAAGTGTTAGCGCGTTTAGAAGCCGAGAAACAACAGCCCATCTCTAAAAAAAAAGTTTAAAAAATGGCGTTCACTATTTACAAACAGTCATGCCTAACCGAAATATAACAAAACTCAATATCATCAAAAAAGGTTGTCAAAAATAAAAAAGCCATTTATACTCATTTTAATCTCAATTAAATAAGTACCTTCAAGGAAAACATTATGCGAAAAATTGGTTTATTAGGCGGCACAGGATTTGTTGGAAAACCGCTGATTAATCGTTTAATTAAAATGGGCTGGCAAATACGAATATTGACGCAACGACGTGAAAAACATCGTGAATTGTGCCTATTATCTCAAATCGAATTAGTCTCAACTAATATTCATGATCAAGAAGAATTGAATAAGCAATTAGCGGGTTGTGAAGTGGTGATTAATTTGGTTGGGATTCTTAATGAAGCGGGGAATGATGGCTCAGGCTTTCGTAAAGTCCATGTTGAATTGCCTGAAAAACTGATTATCGCCTGTCACAAGAATAACATCAAGCGGTTATTACATATCAGTGCCATGAATGCGGATGCTGAACAGAAAAGTCACTATTTGCGTACCAAAGGGGAAGCGGAGGATTTACTCCATGCGGCACAGGATTTAGAAGTGACTACTTTTAAACCTTCACTGATTTTTGGTGAGGGCGCACCCTTTTTTAATCGTTTTGCGGCATTGTTGCGCGTGCCAACACCCATATTTATGTTACCTTTAGCAGAAACCAAATTCGCGCCTGTATGGGTTAATAATGTTGGGGAAGCGATGGTGAAAACCTTGGATAATCCTGAATCTTATGGACAACGTTACAGTTTATGTGGTCCTAAAACTTATACGCGACAAGAATTAGTCGCCTATATTGCCAAACTGATCAGGGTAAAACGCCAAATTTTGCCCTTAAAGGAAAAACACTCTCATTGGATTGCGCGTTTCATGGACAAATTAGGACCAACCAAACCCTTTTCTTTGGATAACTTCCACTCTTCACAGGTGGAAAGTGTTTGTGGTGAGAATAACCATCTGCTACAGTTGGGTATTACGCCGCGTGCAATAGAAACCATCATGCCCAAATATTTCTCCAACGCCTCTACTCCTAGAGAGTTATATTCAACATTTCGGCGGTTAGCAAGTCGTTAATTGTTAATTGTTAATTGTTAATTGATTTTAAACAATTAAAATTGGACGTTTTTTGGAGTACAACGCTTCAGCTTTGATTTTTGGAGTCCAACGCTTTAGCTTTGGGCGTTTTTTGGAGTACAACGCTTCAGCTTTGATTTTTGGAGTACAACGCTTTAGCTTTGGGCGTTTTTTGGAGTCCAACGCTTTAGCTTTGGTTTTTGGAGTCCAACGCTTTAGCTTTTGAACAGTTGTATTAACTCGCAAAAGCTGAAGCGTTGGATTCCAAAATTAAACATTTTTCTTGACACAAAGCGATATTTTTTTTAAAATACTCGTTTTTCAAAATCCATTTTCTCCAAATTTTAAGAGGATTATTATTTATGATGACTGGAAAAACAGCCCTCAGTTTGATCATGGGCGCATCTTTCTTATTAGGTGGTACGACTGCCGTTATCGCCGCAGACGGTGCTGCTTTATCTGAAAAATGCGAACGTTGCCATGGTAAAAATGGCAATAGCGAGAAAGATCAGGTGCCTAACATCGCTGGCTTCTCTTCTGCCTACTTTGTTGGCACAATGGAAGATTACCAAAAAGGCGACAGACCAGGTAAGGAATTTGAGACTGAAGGGCATGACAAAATTGGTATGAATGACATCGCCAAAAAGTTCAGCAAAGAAGAGCTGGATGCTTTAGGCGAATTTTTCGCTAAACAGACATTTCAAGCACACGAGCAGGAGACTGATCCCAAGCTTGTTAAAAAGGGCAAAAAGCTCTACAAAAAACGCAAGTGTAAGAAATGTCATACAGAAAATGGCAGTGAAGCGGACGACGATGCAGGTATCCTAGCTGGACAATGGATGCCCTATCTTCAATCTCAGTTTGATCAGTTCAAAGACGATAAGCGAACACAGCCTAAGAAGATGAAGAAGCGGTTTGATAAACTGGAAGAGGGAGACATTCCTGCTCTCATCCATTTCTTTGCCAGCCAAAAGTAGTTTTTTTTTCCTCTCTACTGCAATAATAACCCCGTTTTTTAAACGGGGTTTTTTTCGCATTTCGACAAGTCTAAACCTCTGAGGTTTTGAAAACCTCAGAGGTTTTTTCGTTTTGTGATGTTTTTTCGTTTGTTTGGAGCCAAACGAACCAAACCTCTGAGGTTTCCAAAACCTCAGAGGTTTTCGTGAAAGGTTTTTTCGTTTGTTTGGAGCCAAACCTCAACGAACCAAACCTCTGAGGTTTCCAAAACCTCAGAGGTTTTCGTGA
>JAOZSV010000301.1 GCA_029939505.1 Thiotrichaceae bacterium
TGAAATGTGAATAGCCACCGATGAAATCGGTGGAACTTGCGTAACATCAGTTATTAAATTGAAAAATAAGAGGAAATCAAAATGACTGTTTTACGTGATAATTTAACCGCTTCTATTCAAGCGTTCCAACAATTACTCGACGAGCAGGTGATAACCTGTCAAGCGGGTAATATGCGTTTAGCATCCGATACAAGTGGTCGTCCGAGTTCAGATGATGATGAGAATACTTTGACGAATAGAAATCCGTTTAGTAACGACTCCGCCTTGAAATAAATTTCAAGGCAAACCGCTAAAGCAGGCTCAGCTAAATGAGTCTGCTTTAGCAGATTTGTACTCAGGGCAACCATAAAGGATTGCCCCTACGACATAAGAATATTGTAGGGGCAATCCTTTATGGTTGCCCTGAATCGTTACACAGATTTTCGCTTTTTGCCTTGAAATAAATTTCAAGGCTAACCGCTCAAAATTTTCTGATTTATAATTTTTCTTGTTAAAACAAAGCATTATATTTTTTCAAAGAAAATAACCGGATTTTTTTATTTTATCCCCGCCGCTTCATTTAAAAGCCCCGTTTTTTCAAAAAACGGGGTTTTTATTTCAAAATGAAAAATAAAAGGTTGCATAAATAAGATTTATACGCTAAAATATGCCTTTTTTCAATTCATAAGGATTTTTTTAAGATGCCTACTAAAGAAGCGGTTACTAAAGTTGATAATCCGTGGAATGATATTATTGCGCCTCATTTTGAACAGTTTATGCTTTTCTTTTACCCAGAAATACATAAACGGATTGACTTCAGTCGAGAGCAAGAAATTTTGGAAGACGATCTCCAAACAGTGCTAAAAGGCACTGAAACCGATCCGTTAATGATTGATAAGCTGATCAAAGTCTGGCTCACCAACGGTAAAATGGCGGTATTTTATACGCATATTGATACACGCGGGAAGAAGGATAAAGAATTTGCCAAGCGTCTCTTTATCCGCAACTATCGCCTGTTTGATATTTTTGGACCAGGGCTTGTTAGTTTGGTACTTTTAGGTGATGATCTGGAAGATTGGCGTCCTAAAAGTTATAGCTACGGATTGGCTGGCTTTACAATGTTTTGCCGTTTCCCGATGCTCAAACTGGTAGATTATGACGAGGAAGAGTTGGAGAAATCGGAAAACCCGTTTTCTATCGTTGTACGCGCTCATATTAAGGCGCTTGAAACAACT
Source organism: Thiotrichaceae bacterium (assembly GCA_029939505.1). Taxonomy (GTDB): domain Bacteria; phylum Pseudomonadota; class Gammaproteobacteria; order Beggiatoales; family Beggiatoaceae; genus QNES01. The sequence goes on from JAOZSV010000301.1 coordinate 1,215, forward strand.
CGCTCATCACAGAAACGCTTAACCTCGAAAAAAGACTTATTCAAGGCTTTGTATGAGGCGAAACTTGATAAAGATGATACCATCAATTTCTATCGCTTTTTAGATTGGGTTATGCCCCTTCCCAAAGGGTTCGGGCAGCAATTTTACAGTTTTGTCGCCCAATATGAAGAGAAGAATAATATGTACTACATAACCCGTGCGAAAAAACGGGTAAAGGTTGAAAAAGCGGCGAAAGTCACTAAGGAGCCGAAAGCGACTAAAAAAGAAGCCAAGGTGATTAAAGAAGCCAAGGTGACTAAAGAAGCCAAGGTGACTAAAGAAGCCAAGGTGACTAAAGAAGCCAAGGCGACTAAAGAAGTAACCAATCAAGATAGCGTTGATGAACAGGGTGCGTTGCGACAGTTACGAAAGAGTCTCACTGATGTGTTGCGGGCTCGTTTTAAACGGATTCCTAGAACCGTTACTCAACAATTTCAAGCAATTGATGACGCAACAGTCTTATCTGAATTACTGACTCAAGCGGCTATACTTGAATCACTTGATTTGTTTAAAGAAGTGCTTAAAAAGAAAGTCTAAGTGAATGATTAATGGTTAATGGTGAATGGTGAATGGTTTGAATATACTGCACGCGGGTATAACTTAAACTTTTAGGTAGGGTGGTTTCGAGGTTTTAGTTTTTCTTCAAAAAACTAAAACCTCGAAAAAGTCTTTTTCGTGCAACGGCTTCCTCATTAGAAAAGTTCAGTTTGTTCCCTAAGTATAATTCATAATTCATCATTCACCATTCACCATTAACCATTAACCATTAAACCGTCGCGTCTCCCCCAACATTGTGAATCCCGCCCAGTAGTGAAACTTTTTAAAGGGCTTTTTTGAAGCCGTTGATTGCGCTTTCACCATTTCTACTGACTTATAACAATCTCCCTCTATTTCAAACTCTTTGATAATCTCATCTAAATCTTGATGTGTCATGTCTCGCAATTTTTGCCGTGCTGAGGTGACAACTTGATGCCAAGGTTTGTCCGGGTTTTCATCGGCAATCCGGTGAAAATGGTAGTTGAAACAGAGGGCGGCTAATCCATCGCATGACCATAATATGCCGATCACCGTTTTCGCGCCTGCCGCTGCGATTGTGGGTCCAATCCCTATTGGTGTTAATAAGCCTTCGGTGTCTTGTCCGTTGAGATTCGATTCACAGGCGGATAGGAATACGAGTTCTGCTGATACGGATGTGCTGCTTATTGTCCAGAGGGGCAATTTCGTTTTGTTTATTTCTTTAGGCCCTTCTTTAGTCATTTCCGTTTTGCTTTCTAATGTTAATGCACTGTCCAAGGGATTGTTTCGTTTGTAAATGCCATGTGTGGCTAAAAGGACATTTTTGCTGTGGGCGAGGGCTTGTAAAGCGTCAAATACGGATGGACAGGGGGATTGTAAATCGGTATGCCACCGTTTGGCAACCCATTGTCCTTCTTTGATCATACAGAATTTTTCTCCGTTGGGATCACAGATAACCTGATTTGATGCGTTTTCAGAAGGGGATTTTGAGGGGGATTTTAACCAACGCGCTAAACTGATTTCTCGTACCAATTTATCCTCTAATTGTGGTAGGCTTTCCCAGGGCAATTGCCCTAACGGGGCGGGGAATATCACTGTCAGTTGTTCTAGCTCCGCTGCCCATTCGCTGAGGGTATCGGCTAAGATTTGTACGGGTTCACTTTCCATGACTTTTTCTAAGTCTCGCGCGACGTTACCCATATTGCGATTGCGTAATTCATTTAAGCCGCGTATCCATTCTCCGATGACATTTTCTTGTTTTAACCAAAGCGAATCAAGGGCAGCATTATCCGGCAACTCTTTCATTTTTAAGGAGTTTTTATCTAGCCAGAGTACGCGCAAGCGTTGTTGTACGGGATCGAAAAAGGGCTGCACCAAGGCTTCAGAGGGTTGTAATTGTTTTTGACAGGCTTCAACCGTGGGCGGACGATTTTCCATCCATTCCCCGAATTGATAGAGCCAAATCTCTATCGGGAGCCAAGGCTCATTTCCATCTGGCACATAACCGCCACCAATTTCATCTATCGTTTTTCTTAACGCACTCCACAATGCTTTGCCCAATGTTTTATCCCACTCAGGCGGCAATCTCATCGTTAAACTGTTTAAACCTATCCGCGCCCGTTCCAACAAATGCCACAGTATATCTGGTTCAGGTTCTTTTTCTAAGACTTCCCTGAGCAACACTTTTGCCCATTCATGTACCGTATTTCCCAAAGGCGGATAACTGGGTTCATAAATCGTCACGGCGCGAGTGAAGCGATGTTTAAGTGCTTCGATGGTATCAAATACGGAGTGATTTTTATCTAACGCGCCTTGTTGTTGGAGCCATGTTTGTAGGGCTTGTCTGACTTTTTGGGGGGCATCGCCTAATATCACTGCTGCTAAAGCATTCTGAAAGTGACTGTCATCAGGATCAGGTTGAACGTGAGCAAATAGAGGGTAATGAAAATCAAAGTCGGAGAGTGCCATAAACAATCGCGCTAAAGGAACCGCTTTTTTTTGGGCAGCTTCCCAAGCATTTTTTAATTGCGTTGCCAGTTTATCGGCTTTGCCTTCCTGTAATTGATTTAACCAACTTTGTAAATCGGGCTGTTCAAAGTACATTTGTGACTCTGAAATGTTTAAACGATGCACGATGGGGTTGTCTTTCTCCAAAAAATTCTCTATCCATTCCTCTAAAATCGGTTCATCGGTGTTTTCAGCCCATATTTGCCAATCACCAGGGAAAATGGCTTGTAATGTTTCCGCGTCTTGCCACGGTGGCGTATGTTGCCATGTTTCTAGTATCGTTTCAACCTGATTTCCAGTTTGTACATGTTTGCCAATAACAGCCCTAATAAAACAGCCGATAACTCATCTAAGCTGGATTGTGTCGGCAGTTGTTTATGAATAGCGGGCATGAACCAATTCACCAAGGCTTTTTCGACTTCTTCAACTTGCTCTCGCCAGTAGGAATGATTGGCTAATCGAATTTGTTGTTGTTCGAGCTTGTGTAATTTGAATTGAGTCTTCCACCTGCGAATTTTTTGCACAACAAATAACTTATTTAATGAGTTAAGTTCATCTAAAGTTTTATTTAAAACAGCCTGTTTCATAGACAATTCGTTTAAATCCAGCAGAATAGGTGAATTATCAAGGTATTCCAAACAACGATAAACCGTTTTAAAACGCTGATTTTCTCTAGCTTGTTCTAATCCGTATAAGCTTTCACTGATAGCCAGTAGGGTTTCTGTGCTCATAAAGTTAAAATGGCGATGGGGGCGTTTTGGATTATGCCATTTTAATAAGACTGTGTGTAGTAAGTCTTGGAAGGCAGCGGTGAAATCAGGGTAGGTGGGGGCGGTTCGTAAATGGGCTTGCCAGTTGTGTAGTATTAATGCCCGTTTCTTTGCTTTAGCGAGACTTATCCAAGACCATAGACCGAGTGTGGGTAATTGCTGTATTTCTAAGCCTGTTTGTCCGCTGTTGTGGAATATGGTTGATATACTGTCGTACAGAATTAGCACCACTTCCCGCACACCCGCCGCCGTTTCACCCTGGGTTAAGAAGTTTTCGGCGTGTTCAATGCCACGTTCTAAATAAATGAGGCTTTCTTGTGGGTTGCTGAAAATATTTTTTGCTGCTTCACAGGCTACCTGTTGTAAAAAAAGACTGGCAAAACGCAAGGCAGCACGTTGTGGTGGTTCGGCTTGGCTTAAACGGGTGTGTAAATCCTGCTCAAATTGGCTGACGCGCTCTTGCCATTCTGCCCAAGCTAAAGCGTTGAACTTCGTTTCATGATAGATTTCTTTGGCGATTTGGACTGCAAGGGTATATTCTTCGGTGGTGAGGCGGTTGCCGAAAAAGCGGTTGACCTCTTTTTCGGCGAGTTGTTCAGGGGTTTGGTTTGACATGGTTTTCTTGGATTCTTGGTTTTGAATCGGAGTACAGCGGATTTGAGAATAAAACGGAT
>JAOZSV010000302.1 GCA_029939505.1 Thiotrichaceae bacterium
TGAAAAAAGACCACACAAAATAAATGGATAAACCCTCATTATTTTCCTTTGATGATGTAATCAACAGTATAATCATAAGAACTTGTTTCTAAAGCTCTTTTTTCTTTAAGACGATTTAAAGTCAGGGCAAAGTGATTTTGTTCTGTTTCCAAAAGTTCTGTTTTCATGATTTTTCTATGGGTTTGACAAAAACTTGAGATAAAATTTTACTCTATAAGAGTAACAGATTATAATGACAAGCGTAACTCTTTTCGAGTTTGAAGAAAAACGATTCGCCTCGAAAGTATTCCATTTTGACTACAATAGCATTTTGTCATTTCAATTAATCTTTAGAGGCTCTTGCAAAACTCGCTTTTTCGATCTGAGATTTAGAAATCCGATTTTTTTCAAAAATCGGATTTCTAAAACATCGTGTGTTCAGAGTTTTGCAAGAACCTCTTTAAAATGACAATTAATCTTTAAATAGGAACTTAATATGAAACCAATCATCACTTGTTTTGTCGCCGCGTTTCTTGTTAGCGGCTGCAATACTCCAGTAAAACCGTCTGTGAGAAACGCCGTTCCGCCTGATGAATCAAAATCCCTCGTCAGGATGACTACCCAATCTACTGCCTCATTTTCGATGGCTTGTAACAACTATGCCACGCAGGTTAATAGGGCAAAAAAGTCTAAAAACTTGGATAAACTCAGTCAGTTATTGAAGACGCTCAAAAGACAGTCCGATTGTTCACAGGCTTATTTGAACACGCTTGAACGTGAACTGTCTGAAATCGCTACCCAAAAAGCCAGTGTTTTGGTGAAACAAGGAGAGGTGAAACAAGCAGAAAAATGGCTAGAATATCAATACACGCCAGTCAATTTATGGTCAACTCAAGCATTACGGGGCGATATTGCTGCTAAGGGCAAACAGTGGAAAACAGCCGCTGAGTTTTATAATCACGCTTTGGATTTGATGGACAGTCCAACTGCAACGCCAACAAAACCCTCACACGCCGAAATTAAAAAGGTGCATAGTTTGGCGACGGAAACTCAATTGTTGGCTGGCCAATTAATCGCAATTAATGGCAGAAGTGGAGAATCCAGTGGTGCGATGCGTGGCATTATTCGTGGTGTTGAGATCAGGGAACGTCCAATACCCGTGCAATTTGTCTTTGGAAAAACGGCACTAACTGAAGCAGGTAAGGATTCCGCTAACAAGTTGCTCAGCTTTTTTCAGAATCAAAACCCGACTCGTATTACGTTAATTGGTTATAGTGACCGTATCGGGAGTGATGCCACCAATTGTATTTTGTCAAGGGGACGTGCTTTGGTGTTGAAAGACTACCTGGTTGAACAGGGCTGCATTGAGACTGATATTATTACGATGGGCAAAGGAAAACGGCAGCCTTTAGAACTCTATGATCCCAGTATCTACACTCAAGATGAGATTGACCAAATGAATCGGCGGGTAGAATTTGCGATTGATCGTGATGTGTCGTACACGAATCAGTGTTTATAATTTCCTGACTAATAGTAATGTTCGACGCAGAGCGTCGAGGAAGGCGTTCCCAAACAGAGTTTGGGAACGAGTAAAAAGCAACCCCTTCATTGAAATCTCATCGTTGATTTCGCTTCGCTCGTGTTTCCATAAAGCCCCAAGTTAAACGACTTGAGGCTTTAAGTTGATTTGGAGAAGAGGTGTTTTGAGGTTTTACCTTTTTGCCTGTCAGTTATTGGTGCTGTTGCACCAAAAAGACGGTGCAATGGCCTACATGGCTTCAAAAAACCTGTCAGGTATTCAAGACCTGACAGGTTATCGTGTGAAGTGACGTAGTGCAACGGCTTCCTCATTAAAAAAGTGGTGCACCAAAAAGACGGTGCAACGGCCTACATGGCTGGTTTTATGCCCAATGCGTGCCAGTATGGTGCAAAACTTAACGAACTCATTTCATAAATGAGTGAAAAAAAGGGGGTATAATTTCCTTCAACATGCGCTTTATCTAGTGTTTCATAATATTCCAATCGATGTTCAATTGGTAAAATTACAGAGGGAAATCCAAACTTCATTAATTCAAGATTCATCAATAAACGAGCCGCACGCCCATTGCCATCGACGAAAGGATGAATTTTCACTAAATCGCAGTGAAGTTTTGCAGCCCGTTCCACGGGAGGACGCTTTGAGGTTTGATATTCCTGAATCAGGGATTCCATCTGTTGAGGGACTTGAAGAAAGTCAGGGGGAGTATGTTTCGCACCGGCAATAATGACATTTGTGCCGCGATATTGCCCGGCATTTTCATCGTCAATGTTTTTTAGTATCAATTGATGAATATTTTTGACTTGCCATTCAGAAACGATTTCTGATTTTTGTACCAGTGTTTCCACAAAAAGAATAGCATCCCGGTGATTAATCACCTCAAGATGCTCCCGCAATGTTTTGCCACCTACCGTGATGCCTTCCAATGCGACTTTAGTTTCCTTCAAAGTCAAGGTATTGCCTTCGATGGCGTTGGAGTGATAAATCCAACGTAATATTAAATCCTCATGTAGATTATCTAGCACCGCTTTGGGTAAAGGGCGATATTGATCCAGTTTTTCTTTGAGTAAATCTAGGTGGAATAAATTCACAGGTGTTTTCATTTTCTCAATGATAAAGATAAAGAAAGATAAAGTCATGTAGGCCGTTGCACAGTCCTTTTCGTGCAACGGCTTCCTCATTAAAAAAGTGGTGTTGTACAAATTCATTAAAACACTCCAAGAACCACAAAACATTCCTCAGTCCAGTCTGATGTCTAAATTAAAACAGATCAAAATTCATGCACCGTCAGATTTTGCGATAAATATTGATGCCTATTTCAATGGAGAAAAAAATGTTAAATAGCCTCTTTATGGGTATGTCGTCGCTCTAGTGAAACAACGAGAGAGAAATTAATATTAACGGATACAAGTAAAATGGTACTTCCTTGAGATTAAAATGATCAGGAACTTTATTCACAAAGGGTTGAAAAAATTTTATTTCACCGGAAACACCGCCGGTATTCAAGCCCGTCATGCAAACCGGATTCGCATGATATTGGCTCAACTCAATCAAGCAAAAACGATTGAAGATCTGGATATTCCAAACTTGCGACTCCATCAGCTAAAAGGTGATAAAAAAGGAATATGGTCAGTGACTGTACAGAGCAACTGGCGTATTACCTTTCGTTTTGAAGATGGAAATGCTGAAATTGTCAACTATGAAGATTATCATTAGGTGAATTTAATGAAAACAATGTATAACCCGCCTCATCCCGGAGAAATTATTAAAGATTTATGGCTTGAACCGATGGGTATAAGTATTACTGAAGTGGCTCAAGCAATGGATATCCGCAAAAAGACATTATCAAAAATAATCCATAAAAAAGGAAGTGTGACTCCAGAAATAGCGGTTCGTTTATCTATGGCACTCGGAAGCAGCCCTGAAAGTTGGATGGGACATCAAATGGCGTATGATTTATGGCAGGTGGAAAAGCACAAAGACGAATTACAGGTCAAATCTTTATTTAACAATAATGCACTCGCAAATAACGAGTGCCATGCCCATTAAGAAATAAACGAACGTTATTCATGTAGGGCGTTGCACAGTCCTTTTCGTGCAACGGCTTCCTCATGAAAAAAGTGGTGTGCCGCTGCACCAAAAAGACGTTGCCCACCCTACATGGCTAATTCTTGTTTGGCTTCCAAATACAATTCGTATCGTCCAGCCCACTTGATGAAAGGTAAAGCATCTCCCATTTCGCCCCGCATAAAACGGGCATAAAATATATCACTCACCAATTGATGTTCTTGTTCAAAAGCGACTAACTCGCGGAGTAAGTTGAAAAGGTCATTGATGGTTGAATGACGTTTTTCCGTCTGTTCTAACCACTTTTTAAAATCATTGGGATTGGGCAAGTCTTTTTGGGTAAGGGTTATTTTTGCCATTTGTTCACCTTTTTGTTTAAATATCGTTAATCTTGTGTTGCAAGCGTCGGTTCAATGCCATTACTATAGTGACGTAGGCCATTAGTCCTTTTCGTGCAACGGCTTCCTCATTAAAAAAGTGGTGCACCAAAAAGACGGTGCAACGGCCTACATGGCTTCAAAAAACCTGTCAGGTATTCAATATCTGACAGGTTATCGTGTGAAGTGACGTAGGGTGGGCAACCACGTTGCCCACCCTACATGGCTTTCGTTCCAACGCGGGATCGTGGGAATGAGGGTGAATTAGATTTTATCAGGGATTATCCTGATTATTGAAAAGTTGTTTCCAAATAGTTGGGAAATGATTTTTTATTAAATGTTTCCATGCTTCCGTTTCTGAACGACGTTTTTCTAAATCATCTTTATGATATATAAGTAGTATATCAATATTCTCTTTCTCATTATCTAAAAATAGAATGATTCTATTTCCAGACTTTTTGGGAGATTTCTGTGTTCCCGCAACCGCAAAATCAAATTTAAATAAACCTAATGGTTCACAAAATTTAATGCAATCTAAACGATTCGTCTCTTTTAACCTATAAACTCGCTTAAGAGATTCTATGATGGCTTTTTCTGTTATTTCCCATTCCTTTGGATATTTTTTCTTAAATCTCTTTTTATAATGTTTTTCAGAATAGTCTGAAAAACTCACCTGGAAATCAATGTCTTTAATAAACATTCTCAGGTTCCTCTTGGGTAATCAGTTCGTAGGGAATCACTTCATTGTCTCGTGAAATTTTCCATGGTAACTGTTCGTATGTGAAATCAACAATACTTTCCGTATTGTGCGGACTCCATTTCTGAGCAATTTTCCTGATCAATTCGATTTCGGGTTCGCTGAGCTGCTCCCTTTCTGGTTCTTCTATTAGAGAAAAAAGATTAGCGGCTCCTTTTTTTTCTTCTAAAAGAATGCCATGAGCAATCATATATTCCAATACTGAAAAAAATTCGACCGTTACAGGACCAAACGGCAATTTTTTATATTCAAATCCTGTCATGGGAACTAGAAATTGATAAAACTGAGCAAAATCAACTAGATAGACTAATTTAGCCAGTTTAGTTTTAGTAATCTTCCCATCCTTCATCGCACCATAAGCAATACAATGTGTGATAATTTGTTGCAACTTTTTTAAGGCAGGTGTTTTCATTTTCATTTTCTCAATGATAAAGAAAGATAAAGAAAAAAGCCGCCCATCATCAAAAAAAT
>JAOZSV010000461.1 GCA_029939505.1 Thiotrichaceae bacterium
GCGTAACTCGTGAGCCGTATATGTTTGATTGATCAATTGTCATTTGTAGGGTGCATAAGCGATAGCGTCATGCACCACTCATATTTTGACCATAATTTTATTGTTTTTGGTGTATGACGCTTCGCTTATACACCCTACACGAGCTATATGCCATGGTAATCACCACGTTTCATGCTATAGGCGATTAGTATCACTTTTAATGGTTCAAAAACCAAAAGTATAAGCCACCAAAGAATCTCTGGCTGATCAGTCAAAAAAAACAGGCTGATCGTAAAAGGAATATACCAAAATGGTTCCAACCAATTACCGATTCGGAACACGTTACAGAAACAAAAGAAACTAATACCAATATATAGTGGCAATAGAAATAACCATCCTTCTTGAAATATGGGGTGTAATAACCAGGTTAGCAGAATCAAGAAACCAATCAAGCCTATATCAATAAGATTGAGTCTAAACCCTGGTTCCTTCTGAATTTTGGTGGTGAGAAAACTTCTCCATTTCATTAAATATTCGCCTTTTCATCTAGCAATTGTCCAGTCGAGTCAAAAGACAAGATAGTCTGCCCAAATTTTCCACCATAATTACGTATGGCAAGATCATTGGCGGTGATTATAATTCCAGTTTCATCTTCGATCACGTCGGTAATGAACAAGTACTTAGTGATGCTTTGCATATCGCGGTAAACCTGACTTTCATTTGCTAGTTCTATATATTTGCTGGGTGGCGTTGAATACAATTGCACCTTCCATTTTCTTTTAGAAAAAGCATTGTACAAGTAGGTTTTCACGCCATTGGAGGTTTCTTCTAAGATATAAAATGTAAACGGATTAATACTGCTTGGGATTGAGTAATCACAGTTTAGTTCCAAGCACACTCGTTTGTGAAGAACTATCTTAAAAGCGACATAAGATAAAAATAATACCAAATAAACCACACCAATTAATGGCTCTGAGTAGAAATAACTTAACCCAGCAAAGCTCAAGGTTAAACCCCATAAAAATAAATCTATAAAAAATACGGCATCCAGACAAAAACGGGTATTCCGCCATGGCCAGATTAATCTGATACCAAAAGTGTTGCTCCAATCGAGAAATATATGTAACAACATCCCACACCAGGCCATTAAAAACACCAGTAACGGATTTGGTACGATGGAAAAAAAGAATAATGTCAATAAACCGGCAATTATCGGAGCCAGTAATAACGAATGTGTTGGTCCTTGGTGGTGTTTCAAATAAGCACGCTTACCAAAAATCATAAAGAACACATCCAAATCAGGAATTACGCTAGCTACTAAAAAAACCATACCGGCAATCTCGTTTCCTGTAGCTACCAAGCTCGCCATGGCAATTCCACCTATTGCAGTATGATGTATGATGTCCACTTTTTTCTCCTGTTTAAGTTAAGCTGCTAACGGTGGAATCGTTATATTGGTTAGCCACCGCCAAATTGATTACAAAATTTATATTTTAATACCAATGATTAATCACGGTTAAAACTATCGGGTAACCAGATTGCCCCTACGAATTTTAATCAGGTTTTTTCATCTTTGATTATATAACATCTTTGTA
>JAOZSV010000462.1 GCA_029939505.1 Thiotrichaceae bacterium
TTTAAACGATAACGATAACTACAAGGATTATTTATAAGAAAGGATAGATAAAAAAAGATTATAAATCAATTCGAGGCTAAAGTTTTTTGAAAAAAAACTTTAGCCTCGAAAGTTAATAAATATTGAGTGATTATCCTTTATTATAAATAATCCTTGTAGTTATAGTGCTTATAGTTATAGTGCTTATATTGTGTTTTAACCTGGTTGTTAAAAAACTTGATAGTCGAGTATAAGGAGATGAAAAAAAATGGGGTAAATTGAGCCTCACATTTTTGTCGTCGTTGCGTCTAAAGATCGAATGATGATTTAACATTCGATGCGAAAGTTTTTTGACGAAAAACTCTAGTCGAGGTTTTAGTTTTTTTTCAAAAAACTAAAACCTCGAACTCCAATTTCAATGCACTAATTAAAATGTTGATAACCTGTCTTTTCAGGCACAAACAATCGCCCATTCGCCTCCAGGCAACGTAAACCATGATCCGCTTCTATTGTGCCAATACGAGTATAAGAACGAATTGGGAGCGCATTTTGTAACGCCACTACCCGATTCGGTGGCACCGTAAAACATAATTCATAATCATCGCCCGCGCTTAATGCCATAAGCCAAGCCCTTTCAAGAGGCATCAATTCACATAAAGTCTTTGACAAGGGAAGACAATCCAATTCTAATGACGCGCCTACGCCACTCGCACTCAAAATATGTCCCAAATCCGCAAGCAATCCATCAGAAATATCAATCGCACTGCTCGCAATGCCACGCAATGCTTGCCCTTCCACTAAACGCGGCGTGGGTCGATTTAAGCGCGATTCGACAAATTGCCGTGCGGAACAGGGCAAAGTCACTCGTTTTTGTATTGAAGCTAAACCAAGCCCAGCGTCACCCAGCGTACCCGTGACATAAATGCCATCACCAGACTGTGCGCCGTCTCGTTGCAATGCGCTATCAGGGGGTACAAAACCAGTGACTTGTATCGTTACCGTTAAAGGACCACAGGTCGTATCTCCGCCGATTAAACTCATCTCATGAGTTTGAGCCAATTCCAGCAGTCCTTGACTAAATCCTGTCAACCAAACCTCATCCGTCTTTCTACAAGTCAACGCTAAAGTGAACCAGGCGGGCATGGCTCCCATTGCTGCCATATCACTTAAATTAACAGCAAGGGCTTTATAACCAATATCTTCAGGAGAAGTGTTCTTAGGAAAATGTACCCCTTCTACTAATGTATCAATAGCAATGGCAAGTTGCATCCCTTCAGGTACTGAAGACAGGGCAGCATCATCGCCTATTCCCAAAATCACATCAGCACGTTTAGGGAAATCTTGAATAAAATAGCGGGCAATCACATCAAATTCAGCAATGGACATAATCAATTAATTCGTTGGATTCCAGAAAAGACTCATTTGTACTCAGCCTTAAAATTGATTTCAAGGCGGAATAGTTACTCATCAATTTGAGTATAATACACTGTTAAGTGGAGCAGTCGGCTTTAGCCGACTTTAGCTTTTAGCCTTGAAATTTATTTCAAGGCTAACCGCTGAGTACAAAAAATCGTTTATTAAAACAATTAGAAAG
>JAOZSV010000303.1 GCA_029939505.1 Thiotrichaceae bacterium
TTTTTCTTTAAAAAACTCAAACCTCGAATGTACTCCAAAGCAACAAAGCTAAAGCGTTGTACTCCATTTTGACAAAGCGCGGTAGGGTGTATAAGCGAAGCGTCATACACCTACTCCAGCGCGGTAGGGTGTATAAACGAAGCGTCATACACCTACGAAAAACCATGAGTTATTGCGATATTTGGTGCATGACGCTATCGCTTATGCACCCTACACTTGCTTAATTCGTATTTACATTATAGCCCGCCAACCCCATTAATTGCTCTTTAACGCGAACCGCCATTTCTGTTTCCATTTCAGCGCGTGTTTTTTCAATACGCACTTCATATTCCTGTTTAAGTGCCGCTAATTCCGCTTGATGCGCGTCTGTCAATTGCGCCTTTAGCTTATTTTCAACATCGGCAGTAAAGGGAGTGACAACGCCCGCTAATTCTTGCAAAACGCGCCAAGCCTGGAAACGTTCTTCACAAGCAGCCACTAGCGCAGAATCCACTTTCAAGCGAACGGGTTCGCTCCCTTCACTCATCACTGAAACAAAAGGCGTTTTTTTCTGTCGCGCTCGTGTATCCAATTCAAGATATTCGGCAACAGGCAGGGGTGCCGGATCATTACCCTTTAGCGGAGAAAAATAGGGCGCAAAACGTTGTTCTTGCGTTGCCCAATCCGCAGGAGTCATTTTTTCCTTGCTCCAAACTTCATCAGGTTCGGGATTGCCCTCAAGACTGATGCGCGATCCAAATACACCATTTTCATCAGGATTATAGCGAAATAGTGGAAACACGCGCGCTTTTACCGCCTGACTCGCTTGCATCACCGTTTTTTCTGGAGAAAAACCATGACGTTCTGGACTCGGTGCATGGACATAAATTAATGCAGGACCTTCAAATTGAAAGGCGGCCTTAACACTATCAAGAAAATGGGTCGTTTCAGCGATAGAAGTCTGTGCAATGTAAGCATTCTGTTGAGAAAGTGCTAATAAACCCAGGTTAATCTTAGAATTGGAAGCAACAGCCATCTCTGTCCCAGCCACATTAGCCGTGCCAAGGTTCAAATCCAAATCTGCGAGTACCATGATTTTAAGCGGCAAATCTTCGCTCAATAATCGTGTCAGACCAGAAAAGCCTTTGCCTTCCAATACATCGTCATTACCCAACAATAGCAGGGGCGGACATATCTGTTGTTCTTCCTTGCTTAAATCTCGCCAATTCAGAAGTTGAGGGGTAGCCCGTGCCGCCTCTTCAGGTTTCTCCAATTCCAAACGCGCTTGGCGCAATAGTGCAACACCTTCAGTCGCTTCGCGTAACTGGCCTTCCAGTAATCCACCCGCCAATTGTGCCGTATCACCAAGCATATCTACAGTCACAGGCACTTGAAAGGGATTGTCAGGCCAAGAACCTGCCCATCCGGTTATCGTACCTGGTGCAATCGCTAAACTGAACCGGGCGCGTCCTAAACCATGTCCGCCCTTGGACAACTGCCAATGCAATTCACCCAATGCCTGAGTGGTTTTTACCAATCGGCGCAACATGAAAGTATCAACAAAATCCTGTTCAGCAGCCTCTTCTACTTGCTCAGTGATAGCTGATAAGAGTGTTTGACTCGGACGTATTGTATCCAATCCTTTTGCAAGCGCATCAAGATCATCTGTTGGCAATGCGCTGGCAAGCGTATTGCGGATAGTGGCTTTCAGCTTATCCAGTACTTCCGCAATCTCTTCAATGAAACGATTCATGATCGGCTGCCGCTGAAACTCTGTGACGGCAAGTGCAAGGCGTACTGCCAGTTTTTCCCCAGAACCCGCTTCCGCATTATCTCCCCCAGCAACAGCCAGTTGGCAATAGCGAGACAGCAAAATCGCTTGCATTTTACCGACTTCTGAATGTTCACTGGCGCGTTCAATCGTCTTCCCTGAAGTATCTGGTATTTTTTCCCAAAGCTGCCAATACTTATGTGTCTGTGCCACAAGTTCTTCCGTTTGAGGAACGGCAGAAAGTGCCTTTGGCTCACAGGCGGCAATACATAATCCACAGGCTTTACAAGCATTTGGATTGATAACCAATGATAAAAACTCACCTGTTTCATGCTGAAAGCGTTCTTGCTCATAAAAGAAAGGTTCAGTGCGGGCAATCTGCAATTCGCCGATTTGCTGAGTCAGTAATTCTACCGCTTCGCTAACAGCAACTTTACGCTCATCGTTTAATGGGAGTTTATCTTTTAAAGCGGCAAAGCCTTCTTGAATCAATTCGCCGGCTGTGCTATAAGTTGTCTCCGTATCTCGAGCTAAACTATGAAGACGACTAACCAATTTACTGGCGGCCATCCGTAATGAATCCGCACCTGCTAATCGGATACCTGCTTCAATAAGAGTCGTCGGGCTAATGACGACACTGCCGATAGCACTCTCTGGGCAACTTGTCCAACAATCTCCACAACCTGTACAACTATTGGGATCAAAAACGGGCAAACGCTCTCTTGCAACACTGAGATCGCGGAAAGTTGAAGTAAGCGGTGGAATAATTCCCGTTGCCATATAAGGATCAGGCATCATTTCCGCCGTTTCACCGTTACGATATAATACACCTACTTGATCCCAGAAACGGGGTAAACTATCGTAAGCCTCTCCACTATGCCCCAGGTGACGAACCGCCATCGGAACTTCATCATTCCAAATTGCTGAACGCCCTGATTGTGATAAATTCTGGTAGTCAATTTGCCGCACGCTTTCAAGCCCAGCTTCAAAGTTTTTCAATTGTGCGATTTGCTCAATTTTTGGCAAATGATGCAGATTCTCTTCATACGCACTGAGAATCCGCCGCTTTTTCATTTCTAATTGTTTTGTATTCAGCAGAACACCAAATAAACCGCCTAAAATATGATGATTATTATGAAACGGTGAATCCTGAATGATGGGGGAGAGACAGTAGAGCTTCGCATTTTGAATATTTTCCCGCACTGTTGGGGATAAACTTTGCCAAAGGGCTGCATCGTCCAACGGGGATATCGCTAACAAAATACCCTCTTTACGCAAGCCGAGAATGGGTTGTGTGATTCGGAGAGGGGCTGTTAGCACCGCAATATCAATGGGCAAATCATCGCCGGGATCGCGTAAAGCCGTTGGCGCGTGAGTGAAAATATCCATCCAACCAGAAATCCAACGTTCACGAAATAAAGCGGGACGGCTACGAATACAGCCACCCAGTAGGCGTTGCATAAAAACAGCCGTTTCAACAGCCAATCCTTTGCCCTTTTGATCAGATAAATTATGTATTGCTACAGTGAGCGCGTCTGCTGGACGTAAATCGGGTGAGGGTTCTTGGCTTCGTAGTCCGAGTTCAGCAATATCGGGGTAAGAACGACGTAAATTGTCCAATAAGACTTGGCGTTTTGGATAAATACTGGAGGCGCGAGCAAATTCAAATCCTAAGAAAATGCGTCCTTTGCCTTTTTCCTCTAAATTTTCACATAATGCCACCAAGTCCGCCGCCCGTAAGGCTTGACCACCCAGTCCATAGACAACTGAACGAAAACGGGGCAGTTGCTGATCTTTGATGAGGGGATAACCAGAATGAACTTCTGTGCCTAATCGCCCATTTTCCATGGCACGTTCCAATGAGGCACGCACTTGACGCATTAATGGCGGGTCCACTGCTAACGGTGTATCTACCCGTTCCATAACTGCAACTATTTGTTTTTTAACGAGTTTTTTAGCAATTTTTGCACCCGGGAATGGCCTAAAACCATGAATACCCAGGACACCCACTTTCAGTTTATGTTGAGAGCGCATATAATCGGCGACGGCTTCAAATGTTTCTATAGCCGCGCCTTGTGCGATTAAAACGATTTTTGCGTCGTCCGTTTTATAACTAGAGACTGGTTCCAATGTTCGATTTGTTAATTTGGATAATAGCGCGAAAGACTCTTCGAGAATCTCATCCAAATGGTGATTAAAGTAGGGGTGTTTTGCCACCGCGCCTAATGCCCAACTTTCAGAACCTTGCATGGCTCCTTGCATGATGGGGCGATCTGGATCATGCCAACGTGGAACACGACGGCGCGTTTCACCAAATAGCAGTTTTTGTGCGGGAGTGGGTGCTGTGATTTGTTCATCTGGCGCACCTAAAAATTGTTGAACTAAATCAGGATGAGGTAAATGGACTTCCTGAGCTGAAAGTGCCGTTTGCTCTCCATCCATCGCTACCAATCCAGGAATCAGTGTCAATTCACTCACACGCCTTGCAATCAATGAAAAATCAACAGCCTCTTGTACATTGCGGGCTTGTAATACAAAAAAACCGGAATCGGCACTGACATGATAGGCTTTATGCCCACTGCCCAAAGCTCCCGCATGTGCTGCTAAGGTGCGATTACTCAAATGCACGACGAGTGGAACGTGTCGCCCTACCGCATTTACTAATAAGTCTTGTACGCTCATTATATCCGGTGAGGATAAAAAAGTGGTGGCTCGTGTGCCACTTAAACTGAGTCCAATAGCGGCTGCTAATGCGCCGCGTGCGCTTTCGGTATCACGCTTTGTTAATGTTTTTCCTAGGCAATTTTTACCCCGCCGTTGTTGTTCTGCTTGCCAAGCAAATGCAGCAGAATCGGCTGGAAATGACGCTCCCAAACCCGCTGCTTCGGCGATACAGGCTTCAATTGCAGCGACAGCAGTATTGCCATCGAGTACGGTTTTGATTCCCGCTTGAGGGGGAGTCGTAGGCGATGAACTAAAAAATCGTTGAAATAAACGTAATGTTGAATAAGAAAAATCTGGCATAGAAATCCTCGTTGGAGAAATTAGGGAATTTTTTACCCTTTATGTTTGAATCAGAATTTGCAGAATGTTCTAGGCTAAAGTTTTTCTTCAAAAAACTTTAGCCTAGAACAGAATTTTCAGAAGAAAGATATTGATTTTTTAGATTTTTTGTAACTCAGATATTAAGTACAACGGATTAGGGAATAAAACGGATGAATTCCAGGTGAAAGTGTCTCCGACACTTGATTACTGATGTGACGCAAAGCTATTCTATTCGAGCTTAGAAATCCGATTTTTTTCAAAGATTTCTTAAACATCGTTTCGCCGCTTAAACCTCGCCGCTTAGAAATCCGATTTTTTCAAAAATCGGATTTCTTAAACCTCGTTTCGAGCGGAGAA
>JAOZSV010000304.1 GCA_029939505.1 Thiotrichaceae bacterium
AGTTTGTGTTTTCATGTTTGTTGATTTTGGATTATTGGGTTTTGTAAAGGGGTTAAGTTGTGATTAGAAGTGATGGTGGGTGGAGCGTTCGCTCTACCCACCCAACATTTTACTGGCTCCTTTTCTCTTGAGTCAAATATCGTACCGCCCGCTTGCCTACCTGGCTACGTTTGCCACCCAGAATTTATCTAGTTGGTTTCATAATGGGTTTCACTTTGGGCAACCAAGGTTTCATACGTTGAGGTGTTTCATCATAAGTGATTTTTCCAATGTGTTTAAAAAAATCATGTACCTCTGGTATTTCTATCCGATTCTTGAGCGATTCATCTAATGCTTGATAGCCAGTTAAGATTGCCTGGATAGTTTTAAGAGGTCTTATGACAAATCTTAATTGTATTTGTGGGGGCTGAGTGTCATAAATAGCGGCAATCTGAATAAACAGAGTGGGAACTTGATAACCTTTGGTTGAAATTTTGTTATCTACAGCTCCACCATAGAGTATTTCATTCCTAAATCGGATTAGAAATACACCACCTGAACTCAGTTCTAAACCGGAATATGTAATAAATTCAGATAGTTTTATTAATTCTTGCCGATTTCTAATACCTAATAAAGTTAAAAACTGTAGAGAGGCATCTATAGTCAATACCATAGATTGATCCGGCCAATTATAGCTTTCAATCTCATTATCAGTCATGCTGAAAAGACTTTCTGAGGAAAGGTCTATAGGTTTTAATTTTGCCAAAACCTTTTCAGGGGTATCGTCTAAGTACGACATATACTTAAACCAAGGTTTTTTTAACAGATGTAATTGGAACACCGATTTTTCTAAAGTACCAAAAGACTCTGCATTAATAGGATATAGGACCACGCTGAAAGTTAATAATAAAATTAACCGAATAAATTTGACCCAGTTGAAATAAAAGTACATTATAAATTTGACCTAGTTGAAATAAAAGTACATTTCGAGGCGAAAGTTTTTTCAAAACTTTCGCCTCGAAAGCATTTTACTTTTTATGTTAGGCTTTTGCAAAACTAATGTAACTTATTGATATAAGTTATATTATAGTTAAATTAATGAAATGAATTATGAGAGTTTTGCAAAAGCCTCACCTTAAAAATCAATAAGTGACATATTTAAATGCTTAAAAATAGATCGTCGCCAAATCGCATCAAAAACTTGAACATCAAGACAAAGCCAATGCCATTTATAAACATAAAATCATTATTTCTCAACACTAGCCAGGTAGGCCGTTGCACACACAAACCAACTCTTATGATAATGTCGATAACTGTGTGGAACGGCATTCATTTTATTTGAATAAGCCGTTGCACACGATTGTAAGTATTAATGAAGCTAATGGTTATGTGTGCAACGGCCTACCTGGCTAGGTATGTTACGTTTTCTCAATTTGAGGTATTTCTCTAAGCACTCTTCCGGAACAAAGAGATTCAATAGCATCATCGCCGGAGCTTCCAACGTAACATAAGAAACTGTCAAAACCCGCAAATACTTCACCATCAGAAGACATAGCGAGTATCATATGAGCATCACAGGCCTCTCCAACACGGCATAGTTTTTTGCCAACACGATGACTATAATTTTCTTTCACCCATCCATTTCTGGATATGAATGTTGCTTTTACCATTTCAAAAATGAAGTCATCAGTTTCTTCCGGTACTTTAGCATGAGGATGTACTATTCTCAAACCACCAAATTCTTGTAGCAATGCTATCACACAATTTGGAATTTCAAATCCTTCTTCTATCAAAGCTCGTTCATATACGGTTGTATCAATCTTCCTTTCCTCTCGCCAACCGGCCTTTATCAATAATGCTTCTGTATCTTTAGAAAATCTAGGCATATATAATTTCCTCAGAGAACTTTACAAAATAATTCATGTAGAAATTGTTGAAAAAGTTGAAAAACCAGAATTTTTGTACCGCCAACAAGTGAAAACATCACATTTTGAGAAGTGGCATTCTAGCATAATTCAATTTAAAATGCAATTACTGACCAAAATAGATATGTGGTAGTCTTGTACAAAGTCATGATACCTGTTAGTGAAACTATCGTAAAGCGATAGTTTCACATTTAATTAATTACCTATTTCAGCTCAAAATGTTAATCAAATTTGATCATCTATTTATGCTCAAGAACTCAAAAACAACGTTATCGCTTTTTATCTGTAGGAACATTTACACCATCTGTTGAAATCAAACAGTTTTTACACCTTTTTACCGGACGCCCATGTTCAATCTCAATAGTTACCATTATTAAATCCTTATCAAGTTTTGCATCGTCATTAGCATTCAGTGCATCATTACAAGCTTTAGGTTCAGCACAATTCAATTGATCCCAGTGTGTTTGACTTTTTTTGGGAAGTTGTTTCTCCAACAGTTTATTTATATCTTCAGGGTAAGGGTGACCACTTAAACCTCTAAACACATTTCCGGTTTTCTTATCAACTACAATAGATATTTTGGCAATATCCTTATCCTTAAATTTCTTGGCCTCAGACAAAGCTATTTTCAGGAGTTTGTCTTTGAGCTGAGCAATCGTGGCTTTTTTCAATTGTCTCAGAGGCAAAGTCGTTATTGATGTGCCACCAGTAATAATAAGAGAACACACATAGGCACCGTCACTAGCTAGGTCAATCGCATCCAGTACAGAAATAGTAACAGTAATGATATCAGTTAGATTGATTTTTATAGGTTCACCAAAGGGGTAACCCATCCCAGCAAAATCGAAATTTTCAAGCCCAAAAGGATCTCCGTAAGACACCGGCATTCCGGTCACAAAAATATACCGATTCAACGTCTGCCCCTCGGTGACAGTACCCCGCAAAACATCCTGATTAACGAACCTTCTGATTTCAGAGCTATAGAACCTAGCACGCATGTAGTAAAGACCAGAAGAATCTGTCATCACCCCATACATCCCATTAAACAAAAACGGCGTTATCGAAGAATCACCACTAAGCAAAACGCCATAAGGCGAGTATTGAAACCGCTCAACAATCTGTTTGCTTTCATCAGTTAAGGCAACCGTACTTCCACGAAAATCAAAGTGATAAGCCAGATAGTTGCCATCTTGTTCTTGCCCAATCAACCCTAAGCCATAGACATAAAACGTTTTCTGTCCATTCTCTTCTTTAACCAGAACTTGACTTAGTGCGGGCTGCGAATTAACCACATATTGAATCTGGTTAATTCCAATCCGTTGATTTTCAGCATCATAATGATAAACCGTTGAACCAGCTTGAACCAAGCGATTACGTGAATCAAACCCAAAGTTCGTCAATTCACCCGCCAAAGGCCCTTTTGTCATATTCCCATCGGCATCGAATTGGACCACTTTGTCATCAACAGTGGCCAACCGATTCGCCGCTTGATAACTCATTTCCAGATTGATATCGGGATCAACTTCGGGGCTGGTTTCTTCTTTAACAATGTTGCCGGCAGCGTCGTAGCTGAAATCAAATTGGCTAATCACTTCAGAAGTGGCAACCACGATATCCTTCTGTTGCTTCAGTTGTCCCGCCTTATCATAGACACGAGTCTTATGGGTGCCATTTGGACGCAAGGTGCTGATTAAACGACCATTTTTATCATAATCATATACCGTCACACGATTTGCCCAATCAATCACTTTAACCAATTGACTCGCAGCATCGTATTCATAATGCACTTGCTTGCCGTCGGGATAAGTTAATGTGACCAAATTGCCGACTTCATCGTAGGCGTATTGTAGGGTATTGCCCTGAGTATCGGTGTATTTGGTGACGCGATTGAGTTTATCGTAGAAACGGGTAATGGTGCCATTGGCATCAGTGACAGTTAGGACATTGCCATTCTTATCATAAGTATAAGAAACACTGCCATCGGGATCAGTCCAACTGGTAAACCTGCCAGCCGCATCGTACTCAAATTGGCGTTTTTGTCCTCGCCCATTGGTAAATTGTGCCAGCAAATCTTTGGCATTGTAGGTGTACTTAACTTTGTCACTCGTCGCTAAGGTTTCTTGAACCAAACGACCACTTAAATCAAAGTTAAATTGGGTTTCATTGTCGTTGGGATCAATCAGGCTCTCTTTATTACCATCGGCATCAAAGCCTTGCGAACTTTCCCCCGTCAACGCATCCACACTCGACACTAACCGATTTAAATCGTCATAACCAAATTGGCTTACCCGATTCAGCGGATCAGTGCTTTTTGTCAGCCGACTCAATTCATCATACTCAAAGCGGCTACTTTGGTTCAAAGCATCCGTCACTTGAGTCGGATTGTTCAACGGATCATAGTTGAGCGACACGACCGATTTACCAAACGCATCAAAACGCTTGAGCAAGTTATCAGCAGCATCGTATTCCAGTGTCTGAGTTTCACCTAATGGATTGGTGATGCGAATTAAACGCCCGGCAGCATCGTAACCCAATTCCGTGACATGCGTTAAAGCATCAATTACCTGAATTAAACGGTCTTCGCCATCATATTCATAGCGTGTTTCTTGACCTAACGCATTGATTTGGCTCACCATATTCTCACTACCATCATAATGGCGGCGCGTGACATGACCATTTGCATCGGTGAAAGTCAGTAGATTATTGCGACTATCATAAGTCATGCTGACTTCATGCCCTAATGGATTAATCACTTTGTTTAGCCGATCAACACCATCGTAGGCAAGGGTTGTCGTGTTGTGATCAACATCAGTGAGAGTGGTTAAACGCCCCGCCGCGTCGTAACCCAAAACATAAACCACACCATCCGGTTTTGTGAGATGAACCAGTTTGCCTTGTTCATACGCATAAGCCGTCACTCCACCTTTGGGACGGGTTTGAGTCAACACTTGCCCATCGCTATTATAAGTATAGTGGGTCACATTATCCAATGGGTCAGTCATACTCTGCAACAGATTGTTTTCATAGCTCAAACGAATCTGTTTGCCCAGCGCATTCGTGGCAGAAAGCAAGTTATTGTTCTCGTCATAAACGAATTGCGTTTGCTGCCCGGCGGCATTAGTAATGGTTTTTAAATTGCCTTTCGCATCATATTTATAGGCGGTGGTATTGCCATTGCCATCAGTCACACTGGTGCGTTTGCCCGTTTCATCATAAGGATAGGCGGTCGTATTACCCAGTTCATC
>JAOZSV010000305.1 GCA_029939505.1 Thiotrichaceae bacterium
GCACCTGCCGATGAACAGGAAAAAGCGGAAGTTGCCCCTGAAAAGGCGGCAGAGATCACTCCTGCGCCTGAAAAAGTCGTGACACCAGAAGCAGCACCTGTTGTCGCACCTAAAGAGGCAACACCAGAGATCGCTCCCGCTCCTGTCGCTCCTGCTCCTGAAAAAGTCGTGCCTGAAGCGGCACCTGCCGATGAACAGGAAAAAGCGGAGGTTGCCCCTGAAAAGGAAGCGGCATCAACACTCCCAGCGAGTGAAGAAGCAAAGGCAGTAAAGCGAGATTTCCATTTGGTACAACAGAGTGAAACCTTATATAGTATTAGCAAACGTTATAATGTCAGTACGAGTGAGATAACAGCTTGGAATAATTTACAAGATAATAGTTTGTCAGTGGGGCAAAAATTGTGGGTTAGTGCGCCAAACAGCATAGTTCCCCCGCAACTCTTTTGATAAATTGATGCAGACAGATTCTTGGGCGATATGTTCGCCCCTTCTTTCAAACCTGCCAGGTTTTTCAAACCTGCCAGGTTTTTTCTTTTCTATAGACTTAAAAAAAATATGGATATTAGTCCCTATCTCAAATTGGTGGTTGAAAAAGAAGCCTCTGATATCTACTTCACTGTCGGCTCGCAGGTGCGTATTAAAGTGTCTGGCAAAGTCATCATTGTCGGCAAAACAATTCTGACTGCTGAAATGACTCAGACAATCGCTCATAATATGATGAACGAAATGCAAAGGATAGTTTTTAGTAAAAAACTTGAAATTGACTTTGCCATTACCCAGCCTGAAGTCAAAGCACGTTTTCGTGTTAATGCGTTTAGGCAAAAGGAAATGATTTCTATCGTGATGCGTTACATCAAGTCAAAGGTGCCTCGCTTTGACGATTTAAATCTGCCTCCTATATTAAAAAACTTGATCATGCACAAGCGCGGATTGCTTTTGATGGTAGGTGCGACTAATTCTGGTAAATCAACTACCCTCGCCGCCATGATTGATTATCGTAATGAAAATCAAGCGGGACATATTTTAACCATTGAGGATCCGATTGAGTTTGTACATCCCCATAAAAAATCCCTGATTAATCAAAGAGAATTGGAAGTCGATACGCATTCATATCTACATGCATTAAGAAGTGCTATGCGTGAATCTCCTGATGTCATTTTGATAGGAGAAATTCGTGATAAAGAAACAATGGGTTCTGCCTTAGAATTATCTAACACAGGACATTTAGCCATTTCTACCCTACATGCTAATAATGCGTATCAAGCCATGCAGCGCGTTATCAATATGTTTTCAATTGATCAGCATAAACAATTATTTATGGATTTATCCTTAAATCTGGTGGGTATTATTTCACAACGTTTGGTTGTCGGTGTGAATAATAAACGGGTTGCCGCGGTGGAAGTGATGATCAATACGCCCTATACTGCGGATTTGATTCTCAAGGGCAAAATAGATGAAATAAAAGAGGCGATGGCAGATAGTACAATAGATGGCATACAGTCATTTGATGTTGCACTATTTAATCTATATAAAGAGGGCATTATTACGTTAGAAGAAGCTTTAGCTAATGCCGATTCGCGTACCAATTTACAAACGAAAATTGCTTTTGGTAAAGGATAAAGTTGAAAAGTATTGACACTGAAACTGACTTTAAAATAAGGATAAATTAATGGAAGCGATTACTTATAGTTATGCTAGAGAAAACCTAGCAAAAACGATGCAACAAGCTTGTGATGATCATGAGCCCATTATTGTTACTCGTGAAAATGAACCCACTATTGTGCTCATGTCTTTAGAAGATTACCAATCTATAGAAGAAACAGCTTACCTTTTGCGTAGTCCTAAGAATGCAAAACGCTTGTTAGAGTCTATAGTACAATTAGACAGTGGCAAAGGCATAGAAAGGGAACTGATTGAGTGAAAATTATTTTTTCTGATGTTTTGAAAAATGGTGCCGCTTCACTAGCTAATGCCGATTCGCGTACCAATTTACAAACGAAAATTGCTTTTGGTAAAGGATAAAAAAGTATAGGGTGACATCCACCTACAGATATTGTGAAAACGTTTGCTCTGAAGCATGAAGGCTTCGAGTCAATGCCATTTATCGTATTTTTGAATCCAGTTAAGCCTATTTTGAATCTCATTGATTTTTAAGCATTTTTTATAATAGCTTAGTTTAATACTCAATTTTTTAGCAAAGGTATTATTAATACGATGAATGTGATAGATATTTTTTGTGGAACGGGTGGATTTTCAACAGGTTTTGAAGCAACTGGTGAATTTAAAGTTAAGGCTGGACTAGATGTTTTAGGGGATAGACTCAACACATTTAAAGCTAATCATCCGCTTGCTCGTGTGATTGAAGGCGATATTAGAAAATATTCGCCCGATACTTTTTCAAAAATGACCGAATTGGCCCCTGGTGATGTTGATGTTATCATCGGTAGCCCGCCCTGCCAAGGTTTTTCTTCAATACGTCCGTTTAGAAGTTTAACTTTTGATGATCCAAGAAATACACTCTTTGAATCTTATGCCCTTTTGGTGCAATTTTATCAGCCGCTATTTTTTGTGTTAGAAAATGTAGTGGGTTTAATAACACATCAACAGGGAAAGACGCTCCAACAAATAATAGACACTTTTGAAACTTTAGGTTATCAAACAGACTGGCGAATAATGAATGCGGTTAATTATGGATTACCACAAAAACGCGAAAGAGTGATTATAATTGGGCGACTGGGGTTATCTTCAATTGTTTTTCCACAACCGACGCATTTTTTTGAAGGACGAAGTATGGTCCCTTTAAATCATCCCAAACTCATTCGTACCTATCCTTTAATGGATAATAAACTTTCCCCCGCCATAAGCGTCATGGATGCCATTCATGATCTGCCAAACCTAAAATCTGGTGAAGAAGCTAAACATTATAGAACGGATATTTTGCCAACTCCTTTTGAATGTGTACGACGTAAAGAAGTTCAAAAGCTGACACTTCATAGAAGTACCGCCCATTCATCGAAAATGTTAGAAATTATTAAACAAGCTGGTTCAAATAGAGCAGCCTTGCCGCCTGGCATGGTAGAAAGTGGTTTTAGCACTTCTTATAGTCGAATAGAACCTAATGAACCTTCAGTTACCTTAACCGTCAATTTTGTCCATCCTGCTTCTAATAAATGTATCCATCCCTATCAAGATAGGGCATTAACTCCAAGGGAAGGAGCGCGATTACAAGGGTTTGACGATGACTATATTTTTATGGGTAATCGGAGTCAAATTGTTAAGCAAATTGGCAATGCGCTACCACCGTTGCTTGGACATGCAATCGCGACTGCTTTGTTAGAATAATGGTAATTAATTGAAATCAATATAAGGTTTGCCGTTAGAACGAAGGTTATAAGGGCAAACCGTTTTATCAAAATAAATTAAAGACATTCTGCGGAAAGCATCCGTCGTAATAACAGCCGTTTTGCCACTATCAGCTTTGGTATTACTGAGTGAAAAATCTTCTTTAGAAATCAAACCACATCGTACTTCCCATAAAGTCACTCTATCTCCACGCTTTTTTCGATCAAAACCCGTATTGGTTGTCAAGACATAACGAAAAGTGAGATAAATGCCCGGTTTAGCAAGATGCCCTTTTGGCTTATTGTTTTCTAACGCGACTTTTATTTCAATACCCTCTTCAAGTTTTCCATGAGTGGCTAACAAATCAGGAAAGCTGTGAGGACGATTACGATAAAATTTTCCGACTGAATGAAACGCTATCCTTGTCCCTAATAAATTACCAATAATAGAAGATAAATTAGCCAGTTCAACTGTACCGCCTCCTAGCCTTGGTAAATGAGTTTCAATCAGTTTTTCATCTAATGAATCAATTGTAAAATGGGTATCAGCTATCGCATGGCACAAAATTTCAGGTGAGAGTCCTATCGAAAGCAGTGCATGAGTATTTCTACAATTTTCTAACAGGTGTTTAGGCATGGTACGTTGGACAATGCTGACCGATTCTGATAAATCGGATTTAAGTAGCTCAATTACTGTTATATCTAGTGCCAATGCAATATATACTAAAGTACCAATAGTGACATTTAGCTGGCCTGATTCTAATTTTTGAATATGACGTGGATTTAAACCTGCTTTTTCAGCGAGTTTTTCTTGCGTTAGTCCCTGTCTGAGTCGGTGATATTTTAACTGGTAAGCTAAATTAGCTATTATAGATGAAACTGGTGAAGTTATTTTAGATTTTGCCATGTAAATAATGGTATTAACATCACAAAAAAAATAACACGCCATAAAAGGCGTATGATTTTAAGCCAGCGTATGGGGGGTGGCATCCACCTACAGATATTTATTGTGAAAACGTTTGCTCTGAACCATTGTGGCTCAAGTGGGGACATCGGAGAGATGCATTAGGCTTTCCACTACTAAAAATGCGGCCTTGCTCACAACACCTCTACACTCCGTCCCATAATAGATAGATTAGGTTCAAATGCCTATCTGGATCACAACAATACGATAGGGGATGCCAAAAACTTTCAAATTTGGATAAGCAAATATCATTTTACTATTTTATTTCTGATAAAGCAAGTTCTATTTTTTTCTGCAAGTATTCAACCTTTTCATTAAAAAGGTGTAAATCGTTTTCTTGTTGTTGTTTCTCTTGTAAAGATTCATGGATGATATTTAAAGCACTAACAACAACCATACGTTCTGTACTGACTAGCTTTCCACCATCGCGTACTTCTTGAAGTTTATTGTTGAGATACTGCGCGGAAGCCATTAAGGTTTCACGTTCCTCTTCTGGGCAAGCGACGACATAATCCTTTTCAAGAATATGTAAATTAACAGGTATAGATGTACCACTCATGCGTTGATTTCCATTGATTTTAGGTGTTCAATCATTGTTTCAAGACGTTTTTGGGCAAGGACATTTTTTTCATGTAATGCGGCGCATTCAGATTTTAAGCTGGTTTCGTTCTCCCGCAACACTTTATTTTCATCAGCCAATTTTTTGCCTATCTTAATAAGCGCATTAATTTTGGCTTCGAGTGATTGTAAGTCTGGTTTTTCCATTGGTATTGTGTTTATTCACTGATTTAATCGTATTTTATGGAATTCAATAGCACTA
>JAOZSV010000306.1 GCA_029939505.1 Thiotrichaceae bacterium
GGCGAAACGATATTTAAGAAATCCGATTTTTGAAAAAAAATCGGATTTCTAAGCGACGAAACGATGTTTAAAAAATCTTTGAAAAAAATCGAATCTAGGCTAAAGTTTTTTTGAAGAAAAAACTTTAGCCTAGATTTCTAAGTTCGAATAGAATAGCTTTGCGTAACATCAGTTAATTCTTCAAAAAACTTAAACCTCGAAAATAATTTAGCTGAGCCTGCTTTAGCTATCAGCCTTGAAATTGATTTCAAGGCTGAGTCGTTAACACGGGTTGGGAATATCAATATCAAAGAGGCAACCGATGATCGCCTTAGAGTGTAGACGACTACCGTGATGAGTGGATTGTGGAAAGAGGAATGCACCGCTTCAAATGAGGATGTTTACCGGTTTTTGCCTCTATTAAATGATCGAGGCGAAATCTTCAAAAAACTTTTGCCTTGATCACTTTTTAATATTCTATCACCTATTAAAAACCACCGCAAATCATAAAAATAATCAGGAAAAGGGGTGTTTATTAATTGAATTATTAATTACTATAGATTAATTAAATTATTTAAGATGGTGAATAGTGAATGGTTTTCGATGTTTTCGTTTTTTTTTCAAAAAATGAAAACATCGAAATGATGAATTAAATCAATCGTTTAAAGAAATCTTGAGTTCTTCATGGCCTTCACCATTCACCATTCGAGGTTTGAATTTTTTGAAGAAAAACTCAAACCTCGAAATCATTCACCATTGGCGAAGGTATTATCATTAGTATCAACCACTTTCGATTGAACAATTAATGCGTTTAGGAGTATAGATATATGCGTCGTCCTTATTGGATTCCTCACCATGCCAGCCCTTATGATTTTCCGCCTTTAGAACAGGCTTTGGAACATCCTGATGGATTATTGGCTGTTGGGGGTGATTTAACACCTAAGCGTATCGTTGTTGCTTATCGTTTAGGAATTTTTCCCTGGTATAATGATAATGAACCCATTTTATGGTGGTCTCCCAGTCAACGTATGGTGTTATTTCCGGATGATTTGAAAGTATCACGGAGCTTGCGTAAAACAATTCGTCAAGCGAAGTTTACTATCACGATGGATCAGGATTTTCGGGAAGTCATTAAGGCTTGTGCAGGGACTCGTCGCAATCAAGATGGGACTTGGATTACTCAGGATATGCAAGCGGCTTATTGTCAATTGCATGATGATGGTATTGCACATTCTATCGAATCTTGGTCTGGCGGGCAATTAGTGGGAGGCTTGTATGGTATTGCCTTGGGCAAAGTTTTTTTTGGCGAATCGATGTTTAGTCGAATGAGTGATGCTTCTAAGGTGGTTTTTGCACATTTTGTTTGGCAATTGCAACGTTGGGGCTATGAACTAATTGATTGTCAGGTGCAAACGAGTCATTTGGAACGTTTTGGGGCGAGAGATATTCCACGTCAAGAATATCGCGCTTTGTTAGAACATTTATGTGATGAAACACCTGGACATCGCGTGTGGCGTTTTGACGATGAAGCATAAAAAATTGATGTTGAACAATAATCTGTCATGTAAACCTTTGAATTTAATGAGTAGTTACCCTGAAATAAAGGAAACCTTCATGTCTTTATCATTTCATAAGCAACTTATTATTAGTATTGTTTTAGCCACTTTAGTGGTATTAACCCGCAGTCAACATTTTGCCATTTTACATCATTTACCTGGGGCAAGTTGGGCGGTGTTCTTTTTAGCTGGTGTTTACATCAAATCTCGTTGGGGATTGACGGCATTTTTGAGCTTGGTTTTTTTACTTGATTTTTCATATTATTGGAGTGGTGTATATAGCGCTTGTTTTACACCGGCTTATGCCTCATTATGGATGGCTGGACGTTGGTATGCCAAACAGCATGAATTGAATTTCAGCAGTTTAATTTTATTAGGTAGTGCTGTATTGGTTGGTACATTCAGTTGTGAATTACTTTCCAGTGGTGGTTATTACCTTTTTTCTGGTCAATTTGAGCCTAACTTCAGTGAATTTGCCAGCCGTTTAGTCCAATATTATCCTCATTCTCTATTTAGCATGGCATTCTATGTCACATTAGCGGCATTGATACATGGTGTCATTGCTGCAATACAACGCCACAAATATAGATCGTTAGGCTTTTCAAAAATATCGTTGTAATAATAAAAGGGCTCAGGCTCAATTTATTTTACGAGTGAAATTTTCATCCCTTTATCGTTTGAATCAGAATTATCAGAATTGGAGAATTGTCAGAATACTTATTTTATGGATATTAAAAAATATATTTAAATCAATGACTTAAAAAGTATAATCTGTTTTTTTCATTCTGAAAATTCTATTCGAGGCTAAAGTTTTTTAAAGAAAAACTTTAGCCTCGAATATTCTGAAAATTCTGATTCAAAATAGGATTTTATAACTCTTTCATCAACAGCCCATACGTGATTTGTTTTTCTATAGGTGTATGAATATGCACAATATATCCTGAGCCGGGTGCAACTGAAATCTTTTCACCCCGCTGGTTTTCAAGATGTTCTAAGGTAAAATGCAGATTTCCTTGAGGAAACATGAGTTCTAAATGATCGCCTAATTCAAAATGATTTTTCACCGCAATTTCTAAACGCCCTGTTTTTTCATCACAATCTAAAACTTCTCCCACAAATTGTCGATCTCGACTGATCGAAGCCGCTAAATGATAATTTTGATATTCTTCTGGCAGATGGCGGCGGAAAAAACCTTCGGTATAACCTCTGTTTGCTAAATAATCTAATTCTGTCATGAGCTTTATATCGAATGATTTACCCGCCGCCGCGTTATCAATGGCTTTGCGATAAACTTGTGTCGTGCGTGCGACATAATAATAGGATTTAGTGCGCCCTTCAATTTTGAGAGAATCTATCCCGATTTCCATCAGACGATTAACATGTTGAACTGCGCGTAAGTCTTTGGAATTAATAATATAAGTGCCATTTTCATCTTCAAAAATCGGCATATATTCGCCACGCTCTTTTTCCTCAAGTAAATAGACTTCCTCTGCTTTCGTTTTATGGACTTTATAATGCCATCGACAAGCATTTGTACAACTCCCTTGATTCGCATCGCGGTGATTCATATAGCCGGAAAGCAAACAACGCCCTGAATAGGCGATACATAAAGCCCCATGTATAAAAACTTCTAATTCACTATCAGGGCATTCTGAGCGGATTTCGGCAATTTCCTCTAATGACAATTCACGAGACAAAATAATGCGCGTTATCCCATAATTTTGCCAAAATTTGACACTGGCATAATTCATCGTATTCGCTTGTACGGATAAATGAATAGGCATTTGGGGATAACGCTCCCGTACAATCATAATTAAACCGGGATCAGCCATAATCAAGGCATCAGGCTGCATTTCAATGATGGGAATGATATC
This sequence comes from Thiotrichaceae bacterium, assembly GCA_029939505.1. Lineage (GTDB taxonomy): Bacteria > Pseudomonadota > Gammaproteobacteria > Beggiatoales > Beggiatoaceae > QNES01. Next base: position 3,410 of record JAOZSV010000306.1, read on the forward strand.
CGTCAGAAATGTTTTCAATTTAGCATTATGAGGTAAAAGATTTGTCGCAATGTAAAACTTTTTACCCTGAGCATGTGTTTCCTCAATACCTTGCGCTAAACGATCCAATTTATCAAAATCATTTTGACGCACGCGCAAACTATAACGCGGTTGCCCTGCATAAAGGGCATCTGCTCCGTAAGCAAGTGCGTAACGCATATTTTTAAGCGTACCTGCTGGAGAAAGTAATTCTGTTTTTTTCATGTTCTTAATACCAGCAGGATAACAAATAGTTATTGTTTGGAGTTCAAAGCTAAAGCGTTGAAACTCCTATTTCAAAGCTAAAGCGTTGAAACTCCTATTTCAAAGCGTTGAACTCAAAATTTCAACATTTATACAGCAGCAGCCCCAGCCACAATTTCAGACAACTCCTGGGTAATCGACGCTTGACGCGCCTTATTATAGACTAACTGCAATTCATCAATGAGATCGCCAGCATTATCTGACGCACTTTTCATCGCCACCATACGGGAGGCTTGCTCACAAGCGGCATTCTCAACCACACTTTGATAAACCAGCGATTCAATATAACGCATCAATAAACCATCTAACACATCTTGAGCTTCCGGCTCGTAAATATAATCCCAATGATGGGCAAGTCTATCATCATCCTCCTCGGCTGAAATGGGTAGCAGTTGCTGCACAATGGGCTTTTGAGTCATGGTATTAATAAAGTGATTATAGACGATAAAAAGTTGATCAATTGTATTCTTCTCATACGCATTTAACATCACTTTCACACTACCAATTAACTCGTCAAGCGTGGGCGTATCGCCCAAATTGTGAGGCTGTGCAACGATATTGCCCTCACCCAAACGCATAAAGAACCCTGATGCCTTGTTGCCAATCGCACAGATATCCATTTCAACATTATCATCACGCCATTTCATCATAGAAGAAACCGCTATTTTAAAGAGGTTGTTATTCAAACCTCCGCATAATCCCCGATCAGACGATACGATGATAATACCAATACGCTTAACCTCGCGTTTCATCATATAAGTATGTTTATACTCAGGATGAGCATGTGCTAAATGACCAATCACCGCACGGATTTTTGTTGCATAAGGACGTGATTTACGCATTCTATCCTGCGCCTTACGCATTTTGCTGGCGGCAACCATTTCCATTGCACGGGTAATTTTTTGCGTACTTTTAATACTCGCAATCTTAGTGCGTACTTCTTTTCCACTTGCCATAATTTACGATTTCCATTTTTGATAATTTTGGATTAAGACGTATTTTATCATAAATGATGCGAATTAAGATAGGACTGATGTACTCAATATAAGTTATTGATTTACAAGAATAATGAGTACAACGGATTTTAGAAATAAACGGATTAAAAAAAACGTGTATGCCACATTAACGCTATGAATTGATGACGAGGATAAAGTTTTTTTCAAAAAACTTTATCCTCGTCGATTTAATCCGTTTATTTCTAAAATCCGTTGTACTCTCTTAATAAGAGTTAAAATTGGAGTCCAACGCTTTAGCTTTGGGTGTGTTTTTGGAGTCCAACGCTTTAGCTTTGAACCAAACATTTTAACTCTTGGCGTAACTAAAAGTAGTTAAATAACTGACGTTATGCAAAGCTATTCTATTCGAGCTTAGAAATCCGATTTTTTTCAAAAATCGGATTTC
>JAOZSV010000103.1 GCA_029939505.1 Thiotrichaceae bacterium
CCAAAGCTAAAGCGTTGGACTCCAAATACGCCAAAGCTAAAGCGTTGGACTCCAATTTCAAACTCGCATCATTATATTATAAGGTAATGCACGAAAAGATTTTGCACATTCTATACCTGCTCATTAATTGGTAATGACAGTTTTAATTCTATCAAAGCGTTTGGTGTCATATTGACGACGCTGGAGGCTTGTACATCATGACCATCCACCATTCCGTGTACGGTTATCTTATGTTGACCAGGCAAAACATGCCCGATTTGTAGTTGAGGACTTCTCATGTAAGCGACAGTTAAACTGTCTATCATCACATTTAAGCCCTGTTCGGCGCGGATGGCATTAGTTACCGTGAGGTCAATGATACCGGGTTGATAGCTTTCCAGTCTTGCCCTGGTGGACATTTGCAATTGGGCGAGATTGCTTTGAAACTCATTTGTCCACATTTGAGTTTCTTGTTGAATTTCCGTCTGAATTTTGAGGCGAAAGGTTTTGAGGTGATAGAGTATTTTTTCCTGTTGTTCTTTGGTGGGGCTATCGTTTTCGACTTCTGACCACATCAATATCCAGTCCGTTTGAAATTCAGCCAACGCTTTTTGCAAGCTGAAATCAGTGATAATGTAACGCATCCATGAGGAAGAAAAGCCCATGAATTTATCTAAACCTATACAGGTAGCGGCTATGGCTAACGCAATATAGCCGTATTGACCATGAATTGCAGTAAATCCCGCTCCTTGTAGAAGAGGTACCAGACCTCCTATAGAAGTCGCTAAAATGGTAATACCACGTAAGCCAAGCGATAACCTCTTCTTGATTTTTTTGCTCTTAATATACCAGTTGATGGTTTCTATGGCTTCTTTTTCAAATTCTTGGCGAAGTTGTTTTAAATAGGCCGCCAGATTTTGCCCTTCTTCTATCTCTGGTATAGATAGAGGAGTCGGGTGAAGATTAGCATTTTGTTCATTCATGTATTCATTCCCTTAATGATATATAGTACACAAAACTATTGATAACTTTCGAGGTTCAAGTTTTTTTAATTAAAAAAAACTTGAACCTCGAAAACATTTATTTGACTTTTGATCTAAAAACTTGACATTTAGAAAAATGCAAAGTATCATAGAAGCCAGCTTGAAAGTGGTTTCGAGGTTAAAGTTTTTTTGAAGAAAAAACTTTAACCTCGAAAAGCCTTCCACGTTAAAAAAAATGGGTTCAAGCCAAAAAGTAACTCCAAGCTTCCATTAGGCGAGGGGATAAAGGGTTGATACTCCCTTCGAGGCTGACAGTTTTTTCTTCAAAAAAACTGTCAGCCTCGAATTCATAGTTGTTGAGAGTTGCACTCCATTAAGTACAATGTCAATAATTATCAATGAAATTGTTATCTGGAAGACGAGAATTTCGTGAATTAATCGTACTCACAAGTTTTTCACATTTTAATAAGCAAAGTCAATGCCCACTATTATTTAATAACGACAAGGATAATAACGACAAGGATTATTTATAAGAAAGGAGTGATAAAAAATTTTATAAATCAAATAGTTAATAAATCTGACTGAGTATTATCCTTGTTTATAGGCTAAGAAACCGAGTTTTCGCTTGATTCGCCAAAGTCACCAATTTCAAACCTGACAGGTTTTCAAAACCTGTCAGGTTTTTTTTTTGCCTGTGTTAAAATATGATAATTGGGATAAAAGTAAAATGAATTCTAATTTGGTCTTGGAACCGATCTGGCGGCTGTTCAAGAATGGTATTAGTCTCATAAAAAATAACTGAAAAAAAGGAGTTAATTGTGCAAACCATCACTTTAAAAATAGAAGATCGCATAAATGATAAGTTTTTGTGGCTTTTAAATCATTTCTCAAAAAATGAACTTGAAATACTTGATGAAACAACTTATCAAACAGATGATGAATATTTAAAAAGTATAAAAGGAATGGAAGAAAGTATAATAAAAGCTTCTAAAGATTCCATAGAAAATTACGTGACTGAAGATAAATTAGACTGGTGACTATGTATCAACTACTGTTTTCTCCTCAAGCTCAAAAAGATGCTAAAAAAATAGCTAGCAGTGGATTAAAATCAAAGGTCAATAAATTATTAGCCATAATAAAATTAGAGCCTTTAAAATATCCACCAAAATATGAATATCTGACTGGTCATTTGGAAGGTAAATTATCAAGACGAATCAATAAACAACATAGATTAGTATATGAAGTTTTTGAAGATGAAAAAATGATAAAAATTTATAGAATGTGGACGCATTATGAATAGATTTACTCGTTCCCTTCAAGGCTAAAGTTTTTTTAAAGAAAAAACTTTAGCCTCCGATTTTTGGAAAAAAATCGTTTGATTCGCCAAAGTCACCAATTTCAAACCTGACAGGTTTTCAAAACCTGTCAGGTTTTTTTTTGTTAAAATTTTAGAGCAAACAAGTAGGTGGGGAGTGAAACGGAAACCCACCATACCGTATTGGAAAATGGTGGGTTTCTCCAATAAACGCCCAAAGCTGAAGCGTTGGACTCGGCCATTTCAACTCTTAATTCGCATTAGTCGGTGTGAGTTTATTTTCAATATCACGACTTAACTGTTCACGCAATCCCGATGAGCGGCTGATTTTTTTTGAAATCGCCATTGATAATACCTGCTCATTGCCCCAGATATGAATAACCTGTTTTGCACGAGTAATACCTGTATAGATTAATTCACGAGTCAACAACGTGGAAAATTGCTGAGGCAATAAGATTAAAACGTTATCAAATTCTGACCCTTGACTTTTATGAATTGTCATGGCATAAACCGTTTCATGTTCAGGCAAACGATTAGGCCAAAATAGTCGAATTTCCCCTTCGACTGAAGGAAAAAAGGCTTGTAAATCATTACGATTATCAGGGTTTCTCAATATGATGCCAATATCACCATTAAAGAGTTTTAAGGTGTAATCATTGCGAATAATCATGATTGGCTGTCCGTGATACCAGCGATTTTTTGTCCGAATCAGCCCTTTCTTGTTCAATTCTCCTTCTATTTGACGATTGATAGCCTCTACACCATAAGAGCCCCGACGGGTGGCGCATAACACTCTTAACTGTTCAAAGCGTTGTAATACTTTTTCCGGCGATTTTTCTTCTAAACAACGGGTAAAACGGGTGACAATTTGTTCAATCAGGGCACGGGGCAAGCCTTCTGAAGGGGCTAAATGATGCCAATTCACATCAGGATAGTTTTCAGAGTTAAGAACACGCAAAGCCTTTTCACTCTGCCCTTGTTTAACGGCTTGTGCTAATTTCCATATCCCACTGTTTTCGCTAAACCGATAACTTTTATCAAGTAGCACGATATTTTCTTGGAGGGTAGGAGCATTTTCTTGATTTTCCTGAGAATTCTCCGATAAGCTGGCTTCACAAATATCACCTAGCACTGTGCCTGCCTCTACTGAAGCTAATTGATCTTTATCACCTAACAAAATCCAACGGGCGGATTTAGGTATAGCTTGTGCTAATTTGGTCATCAAGGCCAAATCAACCATTGAGGCTTCATCGACAACCACGACATTATAGGGTAAAAGATTACCTGCATGGTGACGAAAATAAGGCTTCGAGGCTAAAGTTTTTTCTAAAGAAAAAAACTTTAGCCTCGAATTGAGTTTGCTACCGAGTAGGCTGTGTATTGTATAAGCCTCTTGAGGCATCGCCTTTTTAATGCTTGTCGCACAGTTTAAACCATCCAAACTTTGTTTAATCGCCTCCTGTAAGCGTACTTTCGCCTTACCCGTCGGCGCTGCTAAAGCAATAGTCAAATTTGGATTTTGTTCAAGCAATAATGTTAAAATATTAACTACTGTAGATGTTTTGCCTGAACCTGGACCACCAGAAATAATGCAAAAATGGCGTTGTACAGCCGTCTTGGCTGCTATTTTTTGCGTTGACATACCGCTCGGAAATAAGCGTGATAAGCCTTCTTCTAACAAAGCAGGGTTGACATCATGACATTCTAGGCGACTGCGTGAACGAATCTGTGTCGCCAATTGTTGCTCATAATAAAAGTAGCGATAAAGATATAAACGGTGTGCATCAAGAATTAATGGGGTATAATCTTCATCTTCTGGAGAACTGACGACGCAACAATTTTGTAGCGAACTTTGCCATTGGGATAGAGTAGGACAAGATAGGGTATCTATGCCCGGTTCGCGTTGTAATGGAAATGACTGGTTAGCCAATATACTTAAATTGACACAAGAAGAGCCAAGTGTTGTAAAATGACTTGCCAGTACCACACCTAGCAATGATGCATCATCCATATCATCTGATAGGGAGAGCATCAATTTGACAAAATGTACGTCTATGTCGGAAAAAATACCCTGATCACGTAAGTGTTCAATGGTTATTAGTTTGTTCATTATACTGGTTATGAATAACTTTTATTGGTGGTGCGAATTAAGAGTTGAAATTTCATTAAAAATGGAATACATTCGATAATAAATGGTGAATGATGAATGTCTAAAATTTTTCTTTAAACGATTGATTTCATTCATAATTCATAATTCACCATTAATTTTTGAGAGGTTTGAGTTTTTCTTCAAATTAAACCTCGAACTCCAATTTTAACGCTTAATTCGCATTGGTAGTGCGACAGTTAATAAACGGGTTTTTTAGCTTTCAAAACCAATGTTCGCGTTTATAAAAATAAAAATGACCTCTCAATGAGTGCTTTTTCTAACAAGAAAAATGTCACTAAGACTACATAAGAGGAGATTCTCGAAATGAAAAGTAAAAAGCAGCTGTTTCAACATTTGGAAGAACTGGAACTGGAACAGCAACGTCTCAATAGGGCACTTAATGATATAGGTGAGTTGGAGGCAAAACTTCTCCAACTGAAGGCCACAATAATGCCCAATAACAATGCCATAATCCCGTTGCACCTTCCAAATGATGAACAAAAGGCTAATAATGAGAAGGAAACAATTCACAGTACGCCGTCCCTTAATACAAGCCTTTCTGATAGATATGGGTATATTGTTTGCTTAATGCTTAATCCACAGTCACCACCAGAATGGTCTGGAAAAGGATGGTATATTCCTGGTAAGGGTAAATGTTATTCTAATTTTGAAAGGGCCAACCAGTGTATGCAACAACTTCAGAAACGGTGGCCTACTTATCCTTTCGAGGTTCAAGCTTGTTTTCAAAATTGAAAAAGCAGTAAGCCTCGTGGATGAATGATAAATGATAAATGATGGATGAATGAACTTAATGATGAACGATTGATTTAATTCATCATTTCGAGTTTTTAGTTTTTCTTCAAAAAACTAAAAACTCGAAAATCATTCATTAAAATAAGAGGAACATAATGGAAAATTCTAGCCAAAAAGAACTAGAACAACGTTTGAAATTACTAGAAGAAGTACAAGCAGAACATGATGGTGCTTTGGAAAAATTGAATGATTTTGATGAAGAAGTTCGTCAACTCGAAGCCCTTCTAATTCAGATGGACAATTATGAGATCAAACCGTATGAAGAATTTGATTTCAGTAAATTGCGTGAAACAAAAGAGATCGAAAAACTCGAAAGAAAATTAGCAAATATAGATGAAGAATATGTTATAGGTACAGCTAAAAATAGTCATCAACCCAAAAAGTTATCTGGACTTCAGAAGAATAAGGCTACACTCCCTTTGGCTTCTAAGACGTTGATCACGACAAAAACGGAAAACTATTATATCATTCGTTTAATGTTTGATCCAAAATCACCCCAAGAATGGTCTGGAAGAGGATGGTGTGAAAGGGGCAAGGGAATGCGCTATAAAAATGTTGAAACGGTTAAGCAAATCTTCCGAAAGCTGAAAGAAAAATGGCCCGATTATCCCTTGAAGATATTCAAAAAGTAGTTGTCGGGTTTTAATGGTGAATGAAACTAATGGTGAATGAAACTAATGGTGAATGAAACTAATGGTGAATGGTGATTTTTTGTAAGTAATTGTTTTTTAATGATTTTATTTAAAATAATTTGATTCAACTTTTGGTGAAACGAATTTTCACCACCAGTTGTCGGGTATGCTCATTTCAATAAAAAACGGTAACGACTCCGCCTTGAAATCAATTTCAAGGCTGAAAGCTGAAGTCTGCTCAAGCAGACTAAAAAAACTGAATCGTTAGCTGGCTTTAGCCTGCTTTAGTTTTTAGCCTTGCAATTGATTTCAAGGCTAACCGCTGAGTACAAAAAACTTGGAAAAATATGAAAAAAAGTGTCCTATTATTAAGCATAAGTCTTCTTTACGCCTGCTCAACACAAAAACCTGATTTAGTTAAACCTGATTCTCGTCAGGAAAATATAATCGTATCAGACAATACAAATCCTGAAAAGGCTCAGGAAAAGGTTCAAGGAAAGGAGCAGGAAAAGGTTCAAGAAACAGAAATTCCAGAAATAGAAAATATCGGAGGATGTCTCGAATCACCTGACAATTGTACGAATAGATGGGGAGTCACCATCTATGAAAATGGTGATTGTTACGAAGGCTATTTTAAAAATGGTAAAAAAGATGGGGACGGCACTTTATACCTCACAAACAATACACGTATTGAAACATTTTGGCAAAATGATAAAGATGTGGGTGAAATGGGTCGTACTTTTGGGAAAACAATGGAGGAGAAGTATGATCCAATCAACTTGGAAAGAACCTGCAAAGATGTAATGACTTGCTCTACACTTATTCCAAGTTCAGAACAAGTTAATAAACGTTTTGATATTTTTCAAAAATTGGCGTGGATGAAACTTCAACTTGACATTGCTCAACAAGAGGCAAACTCTTTCAAAAATCAACTCGCCCTGGCTCAAGGAAAGACTCAAAAAGAAGCAAATCGTTTAAAAGCGCAACTTAACATTGCACAAAACGAGCTAAAACAGTTAAGAAGTCAACCTGCCACAATTAACGTGGATGAACAAGTTCAAAACGGTGCATTATGGAAAGAGTCTCAGCCTCAGCCGAAATTTGAGGATAAGGTTAGCGAGAAACCTGCGCATGACGCGAATAAAAAATGGGGGGGAGTCTTGTGTCACAACGACATTGCAACAAGAACGCTTAAAATAACCTTTGAATTTTTGGGGTCTCTATCTGTTCCTATCAATTCAATAATCCTGAACAAAGCGTCATTGCTAAGGGACAATAAGATTATCTTAGCTAGAAAATATGATAATATTATCTACGCAAAAGAGGAATGTCAAAAGTGGATAAAAATGTCACAATCTTACAATGGGAATCGCGAAATATTTTTTAACTTTTCTCCTCAGAATTATCGGATTGAACCTTCAAAACATCTGCTCATCTATTTGAATTATTAGTGCGAATTAATGGTTCAGAAACTTGTTTTAAATCAAGCGATTTTTTTAGTCGTTTTGGAGTCCAACGCTTCAGCTTTGGAAACGGGGAGCATTTTGGAGTCCAACGCTTCAGCTTTGGAAACGGGGAGCAGTCAACAATGAAAATTTTCTATGATAATGAAGTTGATGCATTATATTTAGGGTTAGGAGAAGAAACGCCAGAGGGTGTTTCTGAAATTTCTGAAGGGGTTAATTTAGATATGACTCCCGATGGAAAATTGGTTGGTATTGAAATTCTTGATGCCTCTCGTAAAATAGATATTCAAACTATATTATCTTACAATCTCGTGTTGAACAAAAAAATGTTGGCTATGTAAGCCCAAAAATTTTAGCTTTAGACTTGGAGTACAACGCTTTAGCTTTGGACTGTACTTATGAAACTTAAATCAACTCAACTGAATCATTATCTGAAACAACAAGGACTTTCCGCGATTTATTTATTAACAGGCGATGAACCCTTACAGATGATGGAATGTGCGGATACACTGCGAACTTTTGCCCGCACTCAAGGTTTTACAGAACGGGTTATTTTAAGCCTAGAAACCGGGTTTGATTGGAGTAGCCTTGATCAATATGCGAATAGCCTTTCTTTATTTGCCACTAAACGTCTTATAGAAATTCGTTTAGGGCAAAAATCCCCCGGTACTGATGGGACAAAAGCGTTGATCGCTTATGCTAATCACTTGCCCCCAGACACTGTTTTATTAGTCACCGCAGATAAATTGGATGCCAGCAAACAAAAAACGAAATGGTTCAAAACCTTAGAAGAACGGGGCGTAGTGATACAAATTTGGCCTCTCAACATCTCAGAGTTGCCCAAATGGATAAGCCAGCGTATGAGTAAACACGGTTTGCAAGCTCCCATAGAAGCAATTAATATTATCGCGGAACGTTCTGAAGGACATTTACTCGCCTGCGCCCAAGAAATTGAAAAATTATGTTTATTATATGGAACAGGTCAAATTGACACCACGCAAGTGCTTGAAGCGGTGGCAGATAGTGCCCGTTTTGAATTATTTGATTGGATGGATACGGTATTGGCAGGTGATGTGCGACGCTGTACCCGTCAATTACAGGGCTTACAGGCTGAAGGAATTGTGCCTGTTTTAGTCGCTTATGCTTTAAATCGAGAAATACGCAATTTATCTCAAATCACTTATGCACTCAAAATGGGAAAACGTCAAGATCAAGTTTTTAAGACTTATCGTATCTGGTCAACACGTAAAAATGTGGTGTCCAATGCAATTAAAAGGTATCCACAACCTCGCATTTGGCAAGATTTTTTGCAAGAAACCGTAAAAATAGATCGTATCATCAAAGGTGTCGGAAATGGTAATCCCTGGGATGAATTGCAGCGGCTGAGTTTACAAGTAGCGGGTGTCAAGTTTTTAGAACAATGTCAGAATCTGTGATTTAACAGAAGAAGCAACAGATTTTAAATTAATGCTTGACATTAAAACCCATCAAGTGTAAGATTAACATCTTACCTAATTCAATGGAGAGGTACCGAAGCGGTCATAACGGCACCGATTCGAAATCGGTTGGTCCTTACGGGCGCGCGGGTTCGAATCCCGCCCTCTCCGCCATTATTTTATTTAAAAATCGAAAACCCCCAATCTATCTCAATCTCTTTAGAAACCCCTTTGAAAAAACGGGGTTTTTTGGTATCTTCTCTAAATTAATTCTGTGGAAAAAACCTGACAGGTTTCCAAAACCTGTCAGGTTTGTGCCAGTTTACCCACACTTTTTGAGAAGATACGTTTCTTGCTATCTCAATCAATCCGATTATTATCCACTCCCAATTCAAAACTTTCACTCACATTGTTGACTTTTACCGTATAAACCCCAGCAGACATCCCATCCACATTAAGGGGAATGATTTCTTGAAAAGGTTTAATCCCCTGTGTACAAGGCTTATCCTTTTGATAAGTGGTGAATATTTTGACAATTAAGGTATTGCCGCTTCGATCTTCAATAATGTCATCAATATGGGTACAATCATCTGGTAAACTGCCCCAAACAGCAACATTGACTTGTACAGGAAAAGATTCAAGCACCTTAACATTAATATGTTCAACAGATGCTTCATTTTTTCCAACTATATAAACATCATGCTTTCCGACTTTCTCTTCTAACTGAGAAGGAAAATGCTTTATTGTTGTTGGAGAAGTTTGTTTACAGGAGACGATAAACAAGCTAAATAAAATTAAAATCACCAATGGATGGATAAAATTCAACATACAAGCTCCGTAGATAAGGCATATTTGGCTTTTACTTATGAAAATAATTGCTTATTTTAAGTCCTTTGCCATAGAAAAATTCTAAAAATGCGAATTAAGAGTGAAAAATGGAGTTCGAGGTTTAAGTTTTTTGAAGAAAAACTTAAACCTCGAAAACGCTTCAGCTTTGGGCGTTTTTTGGACAGGCTGACAAAGCTAAAGCGTTGTATTCCAAAATACAAAGCTAAAGCGTTGTACTCCAGAGCAACAAAGCTAAAGCGTTGTACTCCAAAATACAAAGCTAAAGCGTTGTACTCCAGAGCAACAAAGCTAAAGCGTTGGACTCCAAAAACGCCAAAGCTAAAGCGTTTTCGAGGTTTGAGTTTTTTTTCAAAAAACTCAAACCTCGAACTCCATTTTCAAAAAAATTTCAACTCTTAATTCGCATTTTTAATTCACCATTCGAGGTTTGAGTTTTTTGAAAAAAAACTCAAACCTCGAAACCATTCATCATTCACCATTTGTCCAATGAACGGCTTGTAAAGTATTTTCTAATAAAGTCGCTACCGTCATTGGACCAACACCACCAGGCACAGGTGTAATCCAACTCGCATGTTGTGAAGCCGCCACAAAATCGACATCGCCCACCAAACGACCATCATCAAGTCGATTCATACCCACATCAATAACAATAGCCCCTGGCTTAATCCAATCGCCTGGTATCAAATGGGGCTTTCCCACCGCAGCCACGACAATATCCGCATTTCGCACTTGAGCCATTAAATCCCGACTATACTTATGGCAAACACTAATAGTACAACGTTTATTCAATAATTCCAATGCCATTGGACGACCAACAATATTTGATTCACCAATGATCACGGCATTTAACCCGATAAGCTCTATTCCAGCGTGTGCCAACAGCGTCATAATTCCTTTGGGCGTACATGGACGCAATAATGGCATACGCACGGCTAGTCGTCCCAAATTATAGGGATGAAATCCATCAACATCCTTCTCTGGCACAATACGCTCAATCACCAATTCACTATCAATATGAGCAGGTAAGGGCAATTGTACTAAAATACCATCAATTTCATTATCCTCATTAAGTTGATCTAATAACGCCAATAATTTTTCTTGTGACGTATTTTCTGATAAATCAAAATATTTTGAAATAATGCCAACCTCTGCACACGCATTACGTTTATGACGGACATAAACTTGTGAAGCAGGATCATCACCGACGAGTACCACCGCTAAACCTGGAGGGCGCCGCCCTTGATCAATACGTGCTTGAACTTGTTTTTTAACGCTCTGGCGCAGCCCAGCCGCAATGGTTTTACCGTCTAATAATTTTGCAGTCATCTTTATCAATTATCAGTTTTCGGAGGTTTTCAAAACCTCAAGTTTGATGTTTTAGGAGTCTGTCGAACTTAATTATAGATATTTAGATAATTATTTTCACTAATGATCACGCAAAGGCGCAAAGGCGCAAAGCGGTTCAATTCTTAGGAATGAAAATTAGTAACTACTCAGCGGTTAGCCTTGAAATCAATTTCAAGGCAGAGTAGTTACCAATAAGGTTTAAAAAAGCAAGTTATTGATTTTTAAGATAATTATAATGACTAAAAAAATTATATTTTTTAAAATCAATGATTTATAAAAAACGTGATGATCGAGTTTAAGCTTTAAAAATCATCTATGAAAATACCCCTCTTTTCAACTTCTGCTATAAAAATTTTTAGGCTTGGGTTTTCTGGATACAATTTTATCAAAGTTTTATGCTTGCAGTATTTTTCAGAAATTTTTCTATAACTTTCAACATTCTTCTCACCTTTTTTGTTCTGAAGCCTAATTTTTTTACCGCTTTTTTTGAGTTTTTCATCTACCGTATTGGTACAATTCACTATTTTAGCTTTACGCTTATCTGTGTAATAAAGCGGCAACAGCCAGCATTCAAGAGAATGTACTGAGATAGCAAATATTATTTTGTCTTGATATTTCTCATAAATTGTTTGACCAATTAAGTCTATCAATTTTGTGACAACTCTTTCAATCAATTGTTTTGGAGTCAATTCTTTACCCATTTCGAGCTGAGAAATACCGTAGGCATCAGATATATCAGTATCTATCTGGACAATGATATAGTCATGAAATTGCAATGCCCCTTTAAATTTGCTTGATTCGCAATATTCTAGCACTTTGCCCCAACCGCCATATCCAGATTTATTATCAGTCTCATCTCTTAATGGTTGCAATTCCATGAATTCTATATAATCTTCATTTGAATCAAAATAACCCATTAAGATATTTTCAATGACGATTTGATCAGTAATGCCCTCTGTGATTAATCCAATTTTTGCCATAATTAAAAACTTTTAGGTAGTCCTCCAAGGTATCCTCTCAGAAATGCCTCCGATAATGTGATCGGCTCTTCTCCCTCTGGCGTTTCTGGCTTCACAAATCGCCTGGCTCTGGTATAACCTGATTTGTTACGAGAAACAACAAGTAACCTTTGCTCATCATCATTTAAATTTAAACCATCTAAAATAGCCGGGTTATGTGTCGTAAAAATAACCTGTTTATTGTATGTTTTAGCCAAGTTGACTAATTCTTTAATTAATCGCCGACACAATTTGGGGTTAAGAGACGCATCAATATTATCAATCGCAAAAAATGGGGGCGTATTTTCACTAATGAAAAGGCAAAAATAAAACAGTAAAAACAAAAATCCTTCATTGGTACTTCTTTGATCAAAAGTGATTTCTTGATCTAAATAGCGATCTTCAATTTGAATTGCTCTTTCACCAAGAAATAAGTGGTTAGGCACTTGGAAATCTTTAAACCATCCCATGAGTTTGAGCTTTTCTTTAATTTCATCCAATTTCTCTTTATTTTTGTCTAAGCTTAAAACTTGCAAAAGTTTAAATAAACCTTCGCCATTAATGCCTAGAGGTTGGATTTGTCCTTCCGCCTTAAAATTGCGTAAACAGTAGTATTCTGGAGAATAGATCAGAAATTCTTGTAGATAATTTTTTTGCTCTAAAGAATGTATAACTTGTTTAGATGCTTGGTTAAAATTCTCAAAAGCTTTTTTAACAGCTTGTAGTTTTAGAGAAGGAGACTCAAGTGAGGCGAGTTGCTCTAAAATAGAATCATCCAGATGAGGCGTTGCATTAGTCCATTTAGCATAAGGCTCATTCTGGTTTTGAAGCGCATAACCAAAATATATGTCTTCATTTTCTCCAAAAGAGATTTTGATTTCCTGCGTCACATTTTCCTTATCAAAAGCGGCTCGCATCAATTGCGGTTCTGTTTCCCGGATTCCCCTTGAGGCTAAAAATTCGTTATCCAATTTATCACAAGTCGCCGCGGCACTTAAAGCAATCGCTTCCAAAATATTGCTTTTACCACAGCCATTTTCACCAATCAAGACGGTGACACGCCCAAGTTCAAACTTGAGCTTTTGGATAGATTTATAGTTTTCTATACGGATTTCTTTTATCATCGACATTTCCCTAACAATCCCCATAGTCTCCACGCTCACGGTACACACCCGCTGCAATAATTCAATCACTTGCTCCTTATAATCGGCAAAGCGATAATTGTTAAATTTCTCGGCAATGGTTGGATCACGAGGCTTTTTTTCTTTATATTGATCAAGTATCCATTCTAAGGCACTGCGATTGCCCAATTTATACTTCCAAACTTCGGCAGGAACGCCTTGCAAGGTAGTGATCGCATCTAACTGAATTTCGCCCTTGGCTTTATCGGCTTTGAGTTTAGGTTGATTTTGAGCATTCGCAGCCAATTTGTTATCAAGCCGTTTGAGGGAAAACTTTGGCGCGGTTTCATAGTTTAAATGTAAATTCATCAGTTGTTTGCCCCACATTACCCATTGATAAAAATCGTCATAAAAGGGCAAGCGGGGAAATTCGCGCTTTAGGTTGAGAGCGTATTTTTCCCGATAGGCTGGGTTATGTAGTACGGCGTAGGTATAGTGAAAAATGTCCTCTTTGGTGATCGTGTTATCTTGGTAATGGGTGCGAAATTGGTTTAAACCCCAGTCGGTTATGTTGTCGGTGCGATTGCCTTGTTTGTCGTAGCGATAAAGAGGAAGAGATTGCGTCTTTTCTAAAAAATCATAACTGAAAATCTGATTTGTAACCAATACAGTAAACGGTTTGGCTAGACTTGTACCAGAAATAGCTATCACTTCTTCGCCACTTTTTGTGTCTTTCACAAAAATTCGGGGTAATTGATACTGCATTTCATTTAAATCACTTGAAAAGTACAGACTCTTTTTGACAAAAGGACGATACAAACTGTCTCTGATATGCTGAGCTTTGTACCTATAGCGTTGCCCTTTTAACAAGTCATTTTTCACCGCCCTCGTCCATTTAATACTGTAATCCAGCAGTTCTCCTAGCTCTGATTGAGTCGCACTTTGGTATTTTTTCACCTCCTGATTGTAAATCTCAATCAGATACTTCACTTTATGTTTGAGGCATTTGACTGAAAAATCATAAACCCACTCATCCCGTGCAGTGACAACGCCCAAAGAAAACAACTTAAAAACCGCTCGCTCTTCTTTCTGAGATTTAGCCAACTTAGTTTCTTTATTAGCCAAAGGCAACAAATCATCAAAATCATTATCAGCGATGTTTAACCAATTATGATTTTTATCCGGCATAATTCTCTCAAAATCAATTTCCTGAAATTTGGAAGTTCTCAGAAATTCCAATTTGTCGTCAGCTATTTCCATTTCTGGGCGGCGCACATAATAAATTTTGCACGAAGTAGCTCTCTCTCGCTTTATCATAAACGAAATCGCCACCCCTGTTTGAATCCCAAACACATTATTTTTAGTGCCAGATAATTTTGGATTTTTTCTAACATCCCCACCCAAATCCACCACATAAATCTCACTAAACTCCTCCGCAACTACCTTTCTAAACCCATCAAAAGTACGCGCTTCCAAAAAAGAGGAATTAGTCACAAACGCTAAAATGCCATTCTCCGACAAACGACTACTCGCCCACCGAAAAAAACGCGCATACATATCATAAACCTTAGTTTTCTGCGCGGTGCTATTGGCAATATAGGTACGCTTAATTGCCTCATCTATTTTGTCATACTCACGGTTTTTATTGTTATCATTCTCATTTTGTTGATTCGCGTTGTAGGGCGGATTACCAATAATCACGGAAATCTTACGCTTATTTTGGGTTTGAATCCGCACCGCATTTTCTTCACCAAAACCAAAACGGGTTTGTTGATTTTGATAGCGATATTCAAAACCCAAATTATCCAAAGTATCCAAAAAGCAAATATGTGGGAAATCTTCATATTTTCCCATTTTTTGCTTATAGGTATATTCAATATTGAGGTTGGCAATGTAGTAAGGCAAAATAGCGACTTCATTGCAATGTATCTCATTGAGATATTTTTGACGGAGAGCATTTTTAGGCAAATAGTCAATCAACGCCGTGATAAAAGTGCCTGTGCCCGTCGCTGGATCAAGAATTTCTACATGATCATCGGCTAACAAGCGGTTAAAATGTTTATCCAACAAATAATCGGTGCTTTCAATCATAAAACGCACAATTTCATTGGGGGTATAAACAATCCCTAATCTATCCGCTGCCTTGGGGTTATAGGTTTTATAAAAATTCTCATAAATCACCTTGAGGAATTTTTGCTTTTCGTGATGATTGACAATATTAGCCGCTTCTCGCCTTATGACTGCGTAGTAATTTTCAATACTACTGAGCGTCTCGCGGCGCGTTTTGCCGGTAAAAAAGAGTTTGATCACGCTATCTAATTGAATAGCAATGATATTTTCTCTGTGAAATTGCGACTCATTGAATATGGTTAAAAAAATGTCCTCTGTGAGAATATGTTGGATAATCATTTCTCGAATATCCAAAACCGTGATATTGGGATTGATGGATTGTTGACAAAAGCTGAAAAAACGATCTAAAGCCGTTTTAAATTTTGGATTTTTTTGAGCTTGGATGTCTAGGGTTTGACGTAGCGTTTTAACGATTGTGGGTAAATCTTGTTTAAAATGTTCAATCGCTTGGCGAAAATCTCGCACTTCTGGGCGTTCATAGTTGAGAAAATGGGTGAGTAATTTATCTAGCTTATTGGCATCAGCCATACTCACGCGCATGACTTCTGTTCCGCTTTGAATTAATACGGCGGTTTGCGAATCCTCAAATAAGATATTATCGTTGGGGTAGCCTTTAGCCAATTTGGTTTGGATTTCTTTGTCTAAATTATCATCTTGATCTTTGCTTTCCCAGTAGCCCCAAGGCAGACGCAGGGCATCTTTGATCGTGCCATCAGGATAAACGGTGGTATTGTGTTTGGTGCGATAGTCTAATTCGGGGATTAAAATAAAGTTTTTGCTATCGCAGTAATTTTCTAATAGCTTTTGAAAGGCAACGCGAATGGTGGTTTCTTTACGCGAGCCTCCGTATTGGATGATTTTTTCTACTTCGGTTTGGTAGGTTTGGATTTGTAGTTTAGACATGGTTTTTCTCATTTCCAAATAATAAAATTAGTGTTACTCTTACCACAATTTCATGGGCGCACCATTCCCAAATTCCATTTGGGAAGAAGAAATATAGTTAGTTATTTGACGCTAAAATGGTTGCAGCAAGAGCTAATAGCCATTTTATGCTGGCTTCGTTTCACCATTCACCATTTCCACCACCCAATCTGGGGCATTCAGATAGATCATGAGCAAAGTAATATTCCTTAGCAGTATCTAATGCTAACTGATTTATTAATGCTACTTGATCAATACTTAATACTTCGTTATTGCTAGGGGAATATAGACCTATTTTAGGTGTGAGTGGAAGTATCCTAGCGTTTGAAAAATTATCAGGTACAAGAAATTCACCATTTGAAGCTCTAAGAATACCCCATTCTGCATCTTTGAGCTGTTCTCTAACCATATCAAGATTCTGTTGAATGCGAATTCCAGCCAATTGTCTTCCAGGGAATGTTAAATTAGGTCGTATAAATCCTATATGGTTCTTTTCTAACAATTCTTGTTCATCTATTGTTAAATTCCTTGCCACACCAATGATACCATTGAACTTTTTATCTTGAATTGACGAGTTTTTTTGAAATGCACGGATATTCCAAATAGCAAACATATCATTAATTATAAGCTTCTCATTTTGACCAATTTTATTTAATAGACTTGTCCCTTAATAAGCTAAGTTATTGATTTATATCGTTTTGATATTTAGCCTTTTCAAGGGTTTACGTTTATTAAGGGACAAGTCTAATATTCCATTAACAATTGAATCAGCAATTGATTGATAATTGTCCTCTATTTCCTTCATATACCCACTTTCTGCTTTTTGATCCCATGTTCTTCTAGCACAGCTGATTTATTGGATTTAAAGAAATAATTTTCGATTGTGCAATTAATTTAACTTTAACATAACCTGATTTATCGGTAAAACGTGCTATGCTTTTTGTAGGAAAAGTGTGCTGATGAATAGTAAGTTGATGAGGATTTCCCTTTTGTGTTTTTTCATATTTCATTTTTAAAACCTAAGGAGGTGGTTGCGAGTTTTTATGTGGTACAAAATTCCCTTAGATTTATCAATGTAT
>JAOZSV010000307.1 GCA_029939505.1 Thiotrichaceae bacterium
GATTTTTGAAAAAATCTGATTTCTAAGTAAGCGCCGAAACGATGTTTAAGAAATCAGATTTTTGAAAAAATCTGATTTCTAAGCTCGAATAGAATCGCTTTGCGTAACATCAGTTAAGAGTTGAAATTATAGATTTAAGAGTTGAAATTTTGGTGTTTTTGGCATCCAACACTTCAACTTTGGAAAACTTTGGAGTCCAACGCTTCAACTTTGGAAAATCTTGGAGTCCAACGCTTCAGCTTTGGAAAATTTTGGAATCCGACATTTCAGCTTTTGAGCAGTGGAATATTAATTCTCCAAAGCTAAAGCTTTGGATTTCAGAACAATATTGAAAAATTGATTTACCAATTAACAATTGTTATTTTAATAAATAATTTAAGCCCAGTTTTTATAATATAAAAAACAGGGTTTTTTTATGGGATTTGCTTATTTCTGTATTTTTTGTACCAATACTTGATAAATATAGTATGATAAAAGTCATCATAGGATATTGATGGATAAAAATAATTATGAAACTGACAACTAAAGGGCGATATGCCGTCACTGCAATGTTAGATTTGGCACTTAATCGTGATAAAGGACCAATTACACTTGCTGATATTTCACAACGTCAAGGTATTTCTCAATCGTACTTAGAACAATTATTTTCACGGTTGCGAAAACAGGGACTTGTAAAGAGTACTCGTGGCCCAGGTGGTGGTTATCACTTGAGTCGAACAGCAGAAACGATTGCTGTTGTTGATGTCATTACCGCCGTCGATGAGAACGTTGATGCCACTCCCTGTAAAGGCTTAAAAAACTGCCATGATGATACTCGCGCCTGTCTTACTCATCAATTGTGGACGGATTTAAGTGAACAGATTCACGAATTTTTAAGCAATATTACTTTAGCAGAAGTTCTGAATCAACGCCCTCAAGAAGTGTCTAAGGAAATTGCGCGGCAAGTAAACAAGGCAAAAGGTAAGAAAAAAAGGTAAGAAGAAAAGGATAACTTAGATAATCAGCACTTTGAAATAGACAAAGAACACAACATTGGCAGGAGAAAAAAATGAATTTACCAATTTACCTTGACTATTCTGCTACAACGCCGGTTGATCCCCGTGTTGTGGAAAAAATGATGCCATATTTGACCTTGCAATTTGGCAATCCGGCATCGCGCTCTCATCAATTTGGCTGGGATGCTGAAAAGGCGGTAGATGAGGCACGGATACAAGTCGCTGCTTTGGTTAATGCGAATCCTAAAGAGATTGTCTGGACTTCTGGTGCAACGGAATCTGATAATTTAGCTATTAAAGGGGTTGCACATTTTTACCAGAAAAAAGGTAAGCATATTGTTACCAGCAAAACTGAACATAAGGCGGTGCTAGATACCTGTCGTCAACTGGAACGCGAAGGATTTTCTGTCACCTATTTAGAGCCTGAATCCAATGGATTGATCGCACTGGAAAAACTAGAAGCGGCGATCAATGATGACACGATTTTAGTCAGTATTATGCACGTCAACAATGAAATTGGTGTCATTTCTAATATCGCCGAAATGGGTGAAATCACCCGTGCCAATAAGGTCTTATTTCATGTTGATGCGGCACAAAGTGCAGGTAAAGTGCCTATTGATTTGCAAACGATGAAAGTCGATTTGATGTCTTTTTCCGCCCATAAGGTTTATGGACCAAAAGGCATCGGGGCATTATATGTTCGTCGCAAACCGCGGGTGCGCCTAGAAGCGCAAATGCACGGCGGGGGACATGAACGGGGTATGCGTTCAGGTACTTTGCCCACCCATCAAATCGTGGGTATGGGCGAAGCTTTTCGTATTGCACAAGAAGAAATGGCTTCTGAAAACGAACGCTTTCAATCACTGCGTGACCGTTTATGGGATGGGCTAAAAGACTTAGAAGAAGTCTATGTCAATGGCGATATTGAACACCGCGTTTCCGGCAATTTGAATCTGAGTTTTAACTTTGTTGAGGGCGAATCCTTAATGATGGCACTCAAAGATTTAGCCGTGTCCAGTGGTTCCGCCTGTACTTCTGCCAGTTTAGAACCGTCTTATGTCTTGCGAGCAATAGGGCGCAATGACGAACTGGCTCACAGTTCCATTCGTTTTACTTTGGGACGATTTACCACAGAAGAGGAAATTGATTATGCCATCCCGTTGATTCGTGCCAAAATTGAAAAATTGCGTGAACTCTCTCCCTTATGGGAAATGTATAAGGAGGGTATTGATTTAGAAACGATTCAGTGGGATGCACATTGATTATGATTCCCCTGTCTCCTTGATAGGGGTTTGTCTTATATAAAAAAAGGTGAAATAACAATGGCTTATAGCAAATCTGTTTTAGATCACTACGAGAATCCTCGTAATATGGGTATTTTAGACAAAGATGATCCGTCAGTGGGGACGGGTATGGTTGGCGCACCGGCGTGTGGCGATGTGATGCGCCTCCAAATTAAAGTGGGTGAGGACGGCGTTATTCAGGAAGCAAAATTTAAGACTTATGGCTGTGGAAGTGCCATTGCTTCAAGCTCTTTACTCACTGATTGGGTGAAAGGCAAAACCTTGGAAGAGGCTACTGCTATTAAAAATACTGAGATTGCTGAAGAATTAGCCTTGCCGCCGGTAAAAATTCATTGCAGCGTATTAGCTGAGTCTGCCGTGAAATCTGCTATTGATAATTATAGGAAAAAGCAGGAAAATGTTGAGAATAGTCCATGAACTTATTTTGCTCTATTCGTTTTTTTAGAAATTTTGATTTTAGAAATCCGATTTTTTCAAAAATCGGATTTCTTAAACCTCGTTTCGATCTGAAAAATCCGATTTTTGAAAAAAATGGGCTGCGAAGGCTATACTTAACGCGGGAACAAATTGAACTTTTTTAAATGAGGCTACCCTGGTATGGTGAAAATTCGTTTAACCAAAAGTTGATTCCCATTCCATGAAACATATTATTTTTAAAAAACAATGACTTACATTTTTCGAGGTTTGAGTTTTTTTTCAAAAAACTCAAATCTCGAAACTATTCACCATTCCAGATCTACCCCACGTTTACTGGATAGTATCCGAGTAATTCTTTAAAATATTTAATTTTCGACTTTCCAGTATTGATATGCTGGGGTTTCATAAGGATGAGTTTGTTTTAATGCTTTAATGACTTTCTCAATACAATCATCTTCACAAACAAGTTCCACCTTAAATTCGGCAACATATTCTATTTCATTCTTTTTACCAATATAAGGATTACTATTTTCACCGGGTTTAAATTGACTATTTCCTAAAGTTTGCCAACAACAAGAATCATAATGACCTATTTTCCCTGCACCCGCTGCGAACATCGCCGTTTTGACTTCCTCAATATGAGTTTCAGGGATATAAATTTCTAATTTAATCACTTTAAACCTCGTTTTTTTAATTCCTATCACGTTTGTTATAAGCCATTGATTTTAAAAAAAATGATGGGCGAAAAAATTAAATTTTCTTTTATCCGTGTCATTCTGTTCAAACTACTCAGGGCGTTCACCCATTTCTAAACCTTGCTTAACCAACTGCGCTGGATAATATCCGGTTATCGAAGCGACTCGTTGATATGCCTCAAAATACCATCCTCCTTGTTTTGCCAATAAAGCAGCGAGCAAAGTTTTTTTAGACAACGCAGGTAAATTGCTCTGCTCAATCGCTTGTGCTTCAGAATCTTGTGATGGTGCGTCGGTAAGGGCGGTAAATTCAGCAACGACGTCTTTACCTTGTGCATCAGTAACCACAACTTGATAATTTCCTAATTTAAGTTGTTGTTTTTTAAAGGTAATTTCGATTGTTGTACTTTCTTTCTCATCCCACAACACTTTTTTAGTCCCAATTTGATACACTTGGATTTGATAGGGCGATTTGCCACCATACCAAGCTAAGTGTAATTCACGATCCCCTGCTATCAATTGGGCATTTTTCCCTTTAAACAAATACATGGACATTGGAGGAGGGAGAGTACCGGCTTCGCCGTCAAGTACGTGAAGTGGCTGCGTTTGAATATCGTTTTTCCACAACCGATTAAACCACACAGAAACCGTATTCATCACGCCATTCACCAAATTGGGAGAATGAGTGGCAGCAGTGACAATGTATGGTTTTTCTTGAGTATCCGCATATCTCAGGGTTTTAAATTTTCCCTCATCCAACGCGAGGCTGATGGAATTTTCCTTGTCGCGAATTTGCTCAAATTCATGAGTGGGCTTGCGAACAGTGATTTTATCGCCGCTTTTCAATGGCTGAAAGGGGGCAATCTTTTTGAGTTTCTTGCCATCGCGTTCAATGTGAAATGCGGATTGTGGACCATTTATTGTGTCAATATAAGCGGCATTGACTCCGGTTGAGATTAATAAAATGAGAGTTGCTATGATGTGTTTTAACATTATTTTCTCCTAATTTAAAGGAACAACTACAAGGATTGTATGTCAACAAGGATAAAACAAAACGGTTACAATTTTCACCCCACCCCTCGTTCCCAAGCTAGAGCTTGGGAACGTCTGTTGCGACGCTCCGCGTCGCGGGACGCAGAGCGTCCCTGAATGCATTCGAGGTTTAAGTTTTTTTTTCAAAAAAACTTAAACCTCGAATCCAAGCTGGAGCTTGGGAACGAGGGGATGAAGGGGTTAAAAATTTCACCAAATTCCACCGATGAAATCGGTGGAATTTAGAAGCACCCTGCGTAACATCAGATAATCAGAGAAATTTTCATCCTTTTCTTGTTTGAATCAGAATTTTCAGAATTTGAGAATTTTCAGAATTAATACTTCATAAATACTCTTGTCATTTTCAAAAATATTTTTTATAACGTATTGATAAATATAATTAAATTAATTATTTTATGTTTAATTCTGAAAATTCTCAAATTCTGAAAATTCTGATTCAAACAATTTACAAGGGCAATAACTGCATAACTACAGATAAAGGTAGCATAAAATCTAACCAAATACCATAATTAAATAATAAAATGGACGTTGTTGCATAAATAAAATAAAGATAGAGAACTATAGTCATTCGCAAATGAAAAGGTATCTTTGAAAATTTCATGTGTTATAAAG
>JAOZSV010000308.1:0-130 GCA_029939505.1 Thiotrichaceae bacterium
AATTGCGCGTTGAACAAGAAAAACGTCAACAGCTTGAACAGTCTTTAAAAAGCGGCAAAAGCGAATTAGCGGCAAAATCAGAACAATTGCGCGTTGAACAAGAAAAGCGTCAACAGCTTGAACAGTCTTT
>JAOZSV010000308.1:230-5059 GCA_029939505.1 Thiotrichaceae bacterium
GCGGTAAAAGCGAATTAGCGGACCAATCAGAACAATTGCGCGTTGAACAAGAAAAGCGTCAACAGCTTGAACAGTCTTTAGAAAGCGGTAAAAGCGAATTAGCGGACCAATCAGAACAATTGCGCGTTGAACAAGAAAAACGTCAACAGCTTGAACAGTCTTTAGAAGACAATAAACGCGAATTGACGGCAACACTGGCAAAACTGGACAATGAACAACAATTACATCAACAAAAGGAGCAATCTCTCGAA
Organism: Thiotrichaceae bacterium; assembly: GCA_029939505.1. GTDB lineage: Bacteria > Pseudomonadota > Gammaproteobacteria > Beggiatoales > Beggiatoaceae > QNES01. The sequence goes on from JAOZSV010000308.1 coordinate 482, forward strand.
GAAATGAGGGAGCAATTAAAAACATCCACGCCATCGTCCTTTCAAGCTAATTCAAAACAGACCGCATTTTCACTGTCTGAAGAAGATTCTGATCAGCCTAAACGATTACAACCTATAGAAATCTATTCTATTAAATCCGTTAGCAATGGGAAAGTCCTCCATATACCACAAGGCTCATCGAAGAACAATATGCCAATAATTCAAGACGATTGGCGTAATGGACGGAATCAGCAATGGTACTTTCAGCCATTGGGTGGCATAGATAAAGGCTATTACTATATCTTTTCCGTTAAAAGCAAAAAATGCTTAAATGTCTCAAAAAAATCGGTGGAAGATAATGCTGAAATTCATCAATATCAATGTCAAGGTAGCGACAATCAAAAATGGAAGTTAATTCCCTCCTCTGACGAAAGTTTTACTATTCAGTGCAAAGAGAGCGGAAAGCTATTAACTGTGTTGGAAAAACAGAATAATATTATTCAACACAGCCCTGATGATAGTGACAATCAACGTTGGTTTCTTAATGAAATAGAACTGACGCAATGAGTACAACAATGGTGAATGATGAATGGTTTTCGAGGTTTGATTTTCAAAAAACGAAAACCTCGAAATGATGAATTAAATCAATCGTTTAAAGAAAATTTTTAGACATTTACCATTCATCATTCACCATTCATCTCATCATTCACCATTGGCGAAGATATATAAGAAAGGATTGGAACGATGCTCGTTTTTAATCCCGTTCTCCAACCTGTTAGCGTTTTTAATCCCTTCACTGAGACAATCCTTGTCGTTAGCGTTTTTAATCCCTTCTTATGCGAATTAAGAGTTGAAATTTTTTTGAAAATGGAGTTCGAGGTTTTAGTTTTTTCAAAAAAAACTAAATTCGAGGTTCAAGTTTTTTTCAGTAAAAAAACTTGAACCTCGAATCGAAAACGCTTTAGCTTTGTTGCTCTGGAGTACATTCGAGGTTTGAGTTTTTTAAAGAAAAACTCAAACCTCGAATGCTTTAGCTTTGTCAGCCCGTCCAAAAAACGCCCAAAGCTGAAGCGAAGCGTTTTCGAGGTTTAAGTTTTTTGAAGAAAAACTTAAACCTCGAACTCCATTTTTAACTCTTAATTCGCATTTCTTATATGAACCTATCCCACTATTCATTTTTGAGCTTAGAAATCCGATTTTTTTAAAAAATCGGATTTCTTAACCCTCGTTTATTGCCATCATTGGCATGACGTGTCGTTTTCCTAAAGCAAAAATATTGATGAATTTTGGCAAAATCTTCATGATGGTGTTGAATCCGTTTCATTCTTCACCAATGATGAATTAATTGCTCAAGGCATGGAAGAAGGTGCATTTTCAAAAACTTTTTGAAGAAGGACAAGAGTTGGCAATGAGCCAACAAATAACCCGTTATAGATTCCCTCCTCGCTGCGGGAACTGAATTTATAGTGATTCTATTCAGATTTTCCATCCTAAAATTGACTTAAGTTATTGTGAAGTTATTTGACTTTTTTAATGAATCCGACGCCCCAAAAACAAAAATCATGTTAATGGCGGCTATTTCGGGTTTAGCTAATGGCATGTTACTGGCTATCATCAATACGGCGGCTGAACAAATTTCAAACCAAAGCGCAGAAGCTCGGTTTTTTCTACTTTACATGACTGCCTTTGCTTTGTTTGTTTATACCCAAAGATATGTTCTTTCTCAGGCAACCATAGCGGTTGAGGAACTGATTCGTCAAGTTCGGCTCCGAATCGCTAATAAGATTCGCCATGGCGAATTGCGCTTTATAGAGCAAACAGGCTCCGCTAGTATGTATGCACCACTGACCAAAGATACTAACTTGATATCACAAATGGCTATTGTCTTAGTGATGACCGGACAATCAATTATTGTCTTGATATTTAGCTCCCTTTACCTCGCTTGGTTATCACCACTGAGTTTCTTTATCACCGTGTTTTTTATTGGCAGCACAATAATGATGTATTTATCGCATCATAAAGAGATTTCCGAAGAACTTCACAGTGCCTCAGAAAAAGAAACTCAATTTTTTGAAACCTTTGGACATATTTTAGAAGGCTTCAAAGAACTCAAAATCAATCGCCGTAAAAATGATGATGTATTTTTGCATATTGAACAGATTTCTAGGGAAACTTGCGAACTTAAAAGTACGAGTGGCTTGAGATTAGTAACCACTATGATGTTTAGTCAAGTCAGTTTTTATATCTTACTGGTTATTCTGGTTTTTATTATGCCATTATTCAGTCCAACCCATAGTGAGGTCATTTTCAAAATCACAGCCACTATTTTATTTATCATTGGCCCTGTCAATCAATTTGTGTCAACAATGCCCATGGTTGTTAAAACCAATATCGCCATTGATAGTCTTTATCAATTAGAAGCCCAACTGGATGAAATGGCCAGTCATCATACAGAGCCGGTAGCCATGTCACCTATACAAACATTTCAAGAAGTTAGACTGGCTGACCTGACTTTCCATTATTGCGATAAGTCTGGTAAAACCTTGTTTTCGCTAAGTTCTATCAATCTGACTTTCAAAAAAGGAGAAATGTTATTTATTGTCGGTGGTAATGGCAGCGGCAAATCAACCTTATTAAAGTTATTGACTGGCTTGTATTATCCCAACACGGGTTTTCTTTATGTCGATGATGAAGAAATTGATTCAAGCAATTACCAGAGTTATCGTGAATTATTTGCGATTATTTTTACCGATTTTCACTTATTTGATCGACTTTATGGTTTAGGTGAGGTTGATGAGTCGCGTTTAAAATCCTTGTTGTGTTTAATGGAATTGAACAAAAAAACAAAATACATTGATGGGCAGTTCACCAATTTAGAATTATCAACAGGGCAAAAGAAACGATTGGCTTTTATTGCAGCCGTTTTGGAAGATAAAGCCATCTATATTTTTGACGAACTGGCGGCTGATCAAGACCCTCAGTTTAGAAAACAGTTTTACGAAGTCATATTGCCAGATTTGAAAAAACAAGGCAAAACCATTATTGCAGTAACACATGATGATAAATATTTCCATGTTGCCGATAGGGTATTGAAGATGGAATATGGTAAATTGGTAAACTATGATGAAGACCTCAAATAACTCAAAAATCACCTTGTATTGTCTTCCATTTGCCGGTGGTAACACATTATCGTACCGTGATTTTCAAGCGAATGTGGCTGAAACGATTCTTATTAAGCCGCTGGAATTACCGGGCCATGGCAAGAGAACAAGGGAACCCTTACTCACCAGTTTGGAAGCCATGGCAGATGATGTCTTTCAGCAAGTCATTAGTGATTTGAATGGCCAACTTTATGCTATTTATGGGCATAGTATGGGAGCGACTTTAGGCTATCTGTTGACTAAGCGTATTCTAAACGCCGGAAAACCCGCACCGTTGCATTTATTTTTCAGTGGACGAGAAGCGCCTGCTGTGATCGATAATAAACTCCCTAAACATCAATTCCCCAAACAAGATTTTTTCAATCATATCAATGAACTAGGAGGTTTATCACCAGGAATATTAGAACATGCAGAACTCATGGATTTTTTTGAACCGATTGTGCGGGCGGATTTTAAGGCACTTGAGACTTACATTTATCAACCCGCCTCACCTTTTGACATTCCCATGACTATTTTACATGGTTTGGCAGATAAAGAGGTGGCCTATCATGATTTGTTACCGTGGCAACAAGAAAGCTATCAACCCATTGCGATTCAAACATTTTCCGGGGGGCACTTTTTTATTTTTGATCAGTTGTCTCAATTAGGGCAAATATTTTCTCGGACTTTAATTAAAAACTGACTAGTGCTTTGTCAAAGCTAAAAATTAGGGTTATCCTGTTAAATTTCGCTTGATTTTGCCAAGTATTCCCCCCTATTTTTTTTCCTTGTATGCTCAGTTGGGTTAGCTTATCAAGCGTCGCGTGATAACGTAACCCAACATTTCCCTAATAAATTGCCTGTGTCGGGTTACGGCGCAATCTAACCCGACTACTTAACTTAAAGCCTCAAGTCGTTTGACTTGAGGCTTTTTTTTGACTCAATGAAATGAGAAAAATGAGTAATCCGCCTTAAAATCAATTGATCGGGCTATCGCCCGTTACTTCGTTTCAAGGCAGAGTAGAAATTAGCTTCAGCAAGTCAATAGACAAAAATGTTGAGTGATGGATGGCAAGAATTTACTTAGACTAAACAAAATGGTAAGGTGATGGTAATCAATTTTGTTTATCTTGGTGAAATAAGCCCCTTTTTTTTTTAAAAACTTGTTATTTTTCAAATGACTAAACATTTTTGCTTATTGTCATTCTAATTTTTTCAGGTATAGTTTTTCAGATAAATAATTTCACAAGGGCGAACACACAGGTTCGCCCCTACGTCAAATATTTCATTGTTGGGGCAGACCTGTCCCTGCCCTTTGTGAAGTTATTTATCTGAAAATCTATAGAATGGCGTTGACTTAAATTTTTTTTGAGGTGAGTTCCTCCCCTTTTTTTGAATAACTCAACTATCAAGTTTTTTAAACGATAACGATAACTACAAGGATTATTTATAAGAAAGG
>JAOZSV010000463.1 GCA_029939505.1 Thiotrichaceae bacterium
ACCAATTTCAAACCTGACAGGTTTTTTCTCGTTCCCTTCGAGGCTAAAGTTTTTTTAAATAAAAAACTTTAGCCTCGAACTCTGTTTGGGAACGCCTTCATCGACGCTCTGCGTCGAGTGCCTAAACGAGTTTAGCAAGTGTAGGGTGGGTAGAAGCGAAGCGGCACCATTCCTCAATTAATATTAAATGGTGGTGGTGGGTTTCGTTTCACTCTACCCACCCTACGCTCGCTACACGAGCTTTGTTGGACGCAAAAATCACGCAAAAATAAAAATGTAGCAGAAAAACGGGGTCTGTCCCCTATTTTCCTTTTCCAATGAAGGAAAATATGGTGCATTCTGGTTGTTAGAACAAGCACCAATAATCGCTTTACTAATTAATAGGCAGTTAAGGAGTAGTATGCAACTTTTCAAATGGCTAAAAGAAAAATTGGGAATAAGGACTCAGATTAAAGCAGTGGAGGCTAAAGAAGAACCTAATGTGTATCAAAAAGGATATAGTGCATTTCAAAATGGTGAACTAGACAAGGCTCTTTTTTGCTTTAAGGAAGCTGTTAAAATTTGGCCAGACAATGCTTGCTCTTGGGAAATGCTTGGTTGTACACTTGGGAATCTTAATCGCAATGAAGAATCTTTACAGGCTTTCGATATGGCTCATGAATTGGGTCACGAATGCCCTAACTGCTGGTACAACATGTGGATAGCCTATCGTAAACTCGGGCGGACACACGATGGCTTGAAAGCTTTGGAGCGTTCACTCGAACTGAAAGAAGATAATCATCAAGGATGGTTTGAACGAGGACTGCTTCTGGGAGGATTTTACGGATCATCAGATAAAAAAATCGTGAAATTCGATGGACAACATGAAAAGGCAATACATTCCTTTGATAAAACACTTGCTCAATCTCCCCAGCATTATAAAGCACTGGTTTATAAGGGTATTGTGTTGTATCAATTAACGCATGCAGCACAAGCTACCGCAAGAGCCATGAGAAATACGAGTAGAGAAAAAGTAATGTGGTCTGAATATTCAAAATGTTTTCAGCAATCGCGGGCAGCCTTTGAGGAAGCTATATCTGTTCAGCCCGATAACCCAATGGCTTGGTTTCATAAAGGAAATCTCTTGGTCGATTTAGAATCTAATACTGATTATGACGAAGCGGCTTATTTAGCTTTCTCGAAAGTGATCAAAATGGACACGAGTAACGCTGAAGCTTGGTATAAACTCGCTGAAGTTTGTTTACACCTTGGAAACAAAAGCAAAGTCTTGGCTTCTCTAGAGCAAGCCATTTCCCTCAATTATGAGTTTGTTGAAGCGGAAGATTTTACTACTCTTTCAAATGATAAAGATTTTCAGCGTATTTTGTGTCTTAATGGGCGAACCTAAAATGAATATCCAACTCGTAAGCCGTATAGTTTAATTAATAAATTACAATTTGGTAGAACTCGTAAGCCGCATATGGTTTGACTAGCCGGCGTAACTCGTGAGCCGTATATGTTTGATTGATCAATTGTCATTTGTAGGGTGCA
>JAOZSV010000464.1 GCA_029939505.1 Thiotrichaceae bacterium
GTTAAACTACCACGATTCACTAAAGCTTGGTTGTATTCTTTCCAATTTCTGATTTTATATGTTTGTTTTTTCTGTGTTATCGCTTTTAATTTTTAGTTTTTAGTTTTTGTATTATAATCTATTGCTTAGTATTTATGCAACAACGCCGATTAAAAGCAAAACATAACTGATACCTTCGCCAATTAATTTTTTTTATTGTTCCCACGTCGGCGCGTGGGAACCAGAAAATCTCAAATTTTCCACAAAACCGATATATAACAACAAGGATTGTTTATAATAAGGGATTAAAACCAAGCAGAACTTTGATCTAATCCTTTCTTATATACAATCCTTGTAGTTACAGTGTTCAAAAACCAGAATAACCACATAAATACAAAAAAAAATCGAGCAAGGGGGACACCCCCTTGCAACCCCCGGTCAAAGCACCAAAGTGTCTAATATCCGCCTCTGACGGGCCATATATAGAACGTGAACGTCTTGTCGACGTTGTCGACGTTGCCGTCGTCGAGGTTCACGTACCAAGCGACGCCTGTGCTACCCGCGCGGGTAGTGGACGACCAGTAGACGTTCGCCTGTACGCCCCAGAACGCATCACCTCCTGTCCAATGACCGGTACCCGCTTTATTAGAAAGTACAGGATCACTATAGTTTTTATCAATCATCGCTTTCCACTCATCTTTAGTCGGTAAACGCCACATACCCGATGTAGAAGCATCACTCAGACCACATTGTCCATTCGCCAAATTAGCCGCGCTTTGCATAGCCGTTTCCCAGTTCTGTCTTTCAAAACAATTCGCATTTTTCAGCCATATCAATCCACTCCGATTATCTGTCACGGTGCCATTGCCATTATCGGTATAGCGATTCGATGATGAGGGAGTTGGGGTAGGAGTTGGAGTCGAACAAGTCGGACAAACCTGGCAAGTCGGACAAACTTGGCAAGTCGGACAAGTAGGGCATTCACAAGCAGGGCATTCCGGGCAAGGCGCACCTGTATAAGTCCCCGTAATCCCAAATAGGGTGACACCTGCCCTGATATTTTCAGGGGCTAAATTGGGATCGCCCTTGACGACACCAGAACCATTATGATAACCCGCCGCAATCGGTTGGTCATGGGTTGTTGGCGTGAGAGTGATTGCGCCTTGATTGGGCATCGTACCCGTTTGCAGTCCCCAATTATCGGTCAATCCCCAATAATGCTTACCCGCAGTGACTTCACTGGGCTGGACACCATTAGCATTATCTTTGACAGGTGCCTTCTCCATGACCTCGTTTAAGGTACAACCACCAGAAGTTGGACCACTTGTCACTTCAATTACAGAGCGTTTTGCTCCCGCTGCCCCCGTTTCTAGTCGAGAACATATCTCAGAGAGGGGATACATGCCACTTGCGGGATCGCCTGGTGGGGCTGGTGAATCAAGGGAGCCTGCCAGTGCGATAGGCGGGAATAGTATTAATGCTTTGATTATATTGAGTTTTTTGTAAAACATGGTTTTTTACTCCTTAAATTGAGTACAACGGATTGACGGA
>JAOZSV010000309.1 GCA_029939505.1 Thiotrichaceae bacterium
TATATACAATCCTTGTAGTTCTTGTCATTTTTAAATCCTTTCTTATATACAATCCATGTAGTTCTTGTCATTTTTAAATCCTTTCTTATATACAATCCTTGTAGTTTTTGTCATTTTTAAATCCTTTCTTATATACAATCCTTGTAGTTCTTGTCATTTTTAAATCCTTTCTTATATACAATCCATGTAGTTCTTGTGGTTTTTAAATCCTTTCTTATTATTCCAGTGTTGAGTTTAACAGCTTCACCAAGCCAGGAAATTCTTTCAGTGCCTTTTGAATATAAGGAATATTAAAAGTTTGTGTGCTTTCTAGCAACGGATTACCATAATGGATAAAAACGGGAACATTATATTCATTCCCTAATTTTATCATCTTTTCGGCAAATGCGATAACCACATCCATTTTCATCATAATATTTGCCCTTTTCCAAAGTGGCATCACTTCTTGTTCAATTTTTTCTCGTAATTCTGAGAGATTGGCAATATTTTCTGGGTTGAGCGTTTCAACTTCCGTCGTTGCCGCCTGTGTTGTGAGCGTTTTTTTGGTATATTTGAGATAGCGAGATAATTCACTGAGCAGAACAGAAATATTGACCGGTTTTGATAAAAAACCATCGAAGCCGCGTGCCTCAATCTTCGTTTTTTCATCCAAGGCAACAGAGGCTGTTAGGGCAATAACTGGAATATCAGCCGTGTTTGGATTGTCTTTTAAACGCTTTGTGGCTTCATAACCATCCATTTCTGGCATTTTGATGTCCATTAAAATCAGGGCAGGGTGATATTCTTCTGCAAATAGCAACGCATTTTGTCCATTTTCAGCACTGAGCACTTCTAAATTGACTTGTGATAAATATTCTTCAATCAAATGACGATTCGATTCGATGTCATCCACCACCAATACTTGTGCTTTTTCAAACGTGATATTGTTTAAGTCAAAATGCTTGTCTTGTTTTACATCCTGTATAACTGTTGCAATTTCCACTTTCCGTAAAGTGATTTCAAAACGACTGCCTTTGTTAGGGTTATTACTGACGGAAATCTCTCCATCCATCATTTCAACTAAACGCTTTGTGATGGCAAGCCCTAAACCAGTTCCCCCATATTTACGGGTGCTTTGCCCATCTTGTTGTCTGAATGATTCAAAAATGAGCGACTGTTGATCGGCAGGAATGCCAATGCCACTATCTTCTACAGCAAGGATTAAGTCAATACGACTGTTTTTTCTATATATTTTATTAGCACAGAGTTTAATATAACCACTGTCAGTAAATTTAACAGCATTACCAATTAAATTCAACAAAATCTGTCGTAAACGAGTTTCATCCAAGATTAATGCCAATGGTAAGGATTTATCAATTTCCATAATGAATTCCAGATTTTTTTCAGCCATTTTGAGACTGAAAATTTGCTGTAACTCAGTGAAAATAATCTGTGGATTTACTGGCTCGTACTGAATATCTAGCCGCCCCGCTTCAATCTTGGATAAGTCAAGTATATCATTAATTAAAGTCAAGAGACTTTTACCCGCCGTTTGAATGGAATTGAGATAATTCTTATGCTGCTTATTAGTCACTTTTGAGGCGAGTATATCGCTGAAACCAATCACTGCATTCATAGGAGTACGGATTTCATGGCTCATGTTGGCGAGAAATTCACTTTTGGCACTGTTGGCTGATTCGGCGTCTTCTTTGGCTTGTATCAGAGCGATTTCAGCTTGCTTGCGTTCGGTGATGTCCAAACTTGTCCCTACTATGCCTACAATAACACCCTTAGTATCTCGATAAGGGATTTTCGTTGTTAGCGCATATCTTTTGTGTCCATCCTGATTAATAAACGATTCTTCGAGATTATAGATCGGCTCTCCAGACTCCATCACTTGCGAATCACATTTACGGTAAAAATCGGCATACTCTTTTGGAAAAAAGTCATAATCCGTTTTGCCAGTTAAGTCTTCTGCGTTAATGTTTAGCATGTCAATCAATGTTTTATTTGTTGCCAAATAGTTTAACTGACGATCCTTGAAATAGACAAAAGCGGGAATGGAATCCAATAGGGCTTTTTGGCGCACTGCCTGTTCCAATACTGCTATCTCCGCTTTTTTGCGTTTGGTGATGTCATGGAAAATCTCAAACTTGGAAATACTCCCATCCACATTCTTGATAGGTGTGTCAAATAGATCATAGTATTTATCATTTTTGAATGAATACCACTCCCATCGAACGGATTCTCCAGCAAACACTTTTTCATTTTTACACAACGGACAAATTTCTGTTCTGTTATGGAAATAGGAATAACATTTGCGTCCATTAATTGGACCAAATTCTTCTGCAATAACAGGGTTGATATATTCAATGTCACATTCTTTATTAACAATATAAACGCCACTGGGTATGGCATTGAGAATACTGATTGATTTATTACGCTCTTTTTGGAGTGCTTCTTCAGCTTGTTTGCGTTCAGTAATATCAGACTGAGTGCCAATGAATCGCAAAGGTTTACCCTCTTTTGTCAATTCAATCACTTTGCCCCTAGCCAAAGTCCATTTGTAAGTACCATCTTTGCACAACATCCGATGTTCATTGCGATAATATTCCGTTTCTCCAGCAAAATGCTTATTCACATCAATATAAGTCTGTTCCTTATCATCTGGATGTACTCGTTTATCCCATTCGCTCCCATCTGCTGTGATTTCATCATCTGTATAACCCAGCATCTCCTTCCACATAGAAGAAAAGAAAGTCTCATTCGTAACGACATTCAAATCCCATACGCCATCTTGACTGCCAGTCAGGGCATATTTCCATTTTAATTCGCTCTCTTTCAGCGCATCAAGGGAAAGGAAAATCCCCAAGCTATTACAAATATGTTGTCCAAAATCATTGAAAAGTTTCAGTTCATTTTCTGTCCATATCCTTCCATAAGTACATTGATGTATTCCAAACGCCCAGGGCTTGCCAATTTTTGGATAGATGGCTAAACAGAGTCGTGATTGAACAGAAAACTGTTTGACGATAACTGGAGATATTTTATGTTCATACTTTTGCCCGAAAGCAATTGGAACCGTTGCAGATAAGCAGGTTTTCATAAATTCAGACATCGCCGAATCCATCGGAATATCTGTATTTAAAATGTTTGCACCGGGATATTCTTGCGTGCTCACCTCCATTGGTACACGCCAAATCGGCGCGTCTGGATCACAGGGGGATAGGAGCCAAGCCCGATCACAGTTGAATACCGATAAAGTTGCTTTCATGGCACTCTCCATCATTTTGTCAATATCCTGTGTTTCATTGATGGCTTTTCCCAGAATCGCTAAACTCTCCAGATAGTAAACATGTTGCTCAAGTTTGTTTTCAGCTTGTTTGCGTTCAGTAATGTCTTGAAGCGTCGCAACAAGATAGTCAATTGCGCCGTCTTTTTGACGATGTGCGGTGACTGATATAAAAGCGTAAACAATCGTACCCTTTTTGTGGAGAAAACGTTTATCCATCGTATACCCCTCAATTTTTCCAGCCAATAACTGATCAAATTGTGCAGAATCTGCAGTTAAATCATCCGGATAAGTCAACTCAACCCAAGTCAATTTTTTCAACTCTTCCCATGAATAACCTAATAGTTTACACACACAGTTATTGGCATAAATCCAGCCCTTTTCCAATGAAGTAATTGCTAAACCCATTAAGGCTGATTCAAAATAGCTCTTAAACTGTTTATTTTCACTCTTTTGAAGTGCATCAAGAGAAAGGAAAAGCCCCAAACTCTCACTAATATGCTGTCCAAAATCGTGAAAAAGTTTCAGTTCATTTTCTGTCCATACCCTTGCATAATCACATTGATGCAATCCAAACAGCCACGGTTTTCCCATTTTAGGATAGAGGACTAAACAGAGTTGTGATTGAACAGAAAACTGTTTGACGATAATTTGGGCTATTTTATGTTCATACTGATGCCCAAAAGCAACCGGGACCGTTGCAGATAAGCAGGTTTTCATAAATTCAGACATCGCCGAATCCATCGGAATATCTGTATTTAATTTTTTTGCACCGGGATATTCCGGCGTTGTTATCTCTATTGGCACGCGCCAACTGGGTGCATCTGGTTCACAAGGAGATAGGAGCCAAGCCCGATCACATTTAAATACCGATAAGGTGATCTTCATCGCACTATCCATCATTTGAACCCTATCCTGTGCTGCATTGAGGACTTTTCCCAGAGTAGTTAAACTCTCCAGATGATGAACATATTCTTGCAATTGGGCATTTTTTGCTTCCAATTTTTTTTGCAAATTGCTGATAGTGAGATGTTTGTTGACACGCGCAATCACCTCCTTAATTTGAAAGGGTTTGGTAATATAGTCAACTGCACCGATTTCAAGCCCTTTCACTTTATCAACGGTTTCAACTTTGGCGGTGATAAAAATAATGGGCGTATCCTTTGTTGCTTCATTCTTTTTCAAATGAAGGCAAGTTTCAAACCCATCCATTCCCGGCATATTCACATCCAACAGAATGAGATCAGGTTTGACATAAGCAACTCGTTTGAGGGCAATTTTACCACTTTTAGCAGTCATTACTTCAAAATCGGCTTCTTCTAAGCAATTATTCAGTATTTCTAAATTATTGGGTTCATCGTCAACGATTAAAATTTTATGAATCATATTTTTTCCTCAATGTTTAATGGTGAATTATTCGTAATTACTCAGGAACCTATCTGGCCCTATTCAAAAATGCGGAACCATGAATAAAAATCGTTTGGTTTTTAACCAACAAACGAGGTTTAAGAAATCCGATTTTTTGAAAAATCGGATTTCTAAGCAAGCGGCGAAACGAGGTTTAAGAAATCCGATTTTTCAAAAAATCGGATTTCTAAGCAAGCGACGAAACGAGGTTTAAGAAATCCGATTTTTGAAAAAATCGGATTTCTAAGCAAGCGGCGAAACGAGGTTTAAGAAATCCGATTTTTGAAAAAATCGGATTTCTAAGCAAGCGGCGAAACGAGGTTTAAGAAATCCGATTTTTG